>CAYMNT010000054.1:0-5013 GCA_964391875.1 uncultured Bdellovibrionales bacterium | reverse complement strand
CTGTTCCTAAAATAAATAATCCCCCCAATTCTTTTACTCCCTTTCCCAATTTTATATCCGTTCCTCTCCCTGCCATATTAGTGGCAATGGTTACCGCTCCCTTTTCTCCCGCTCCGGCAATTATTTGTGCTTCTCGCTCATGATTCTTAGCATTTAATACTTCATGTTTTATTCCTCTGGTTTTTAGTAATTGAGAAAGATATTCTGATTTTTCAATGGCAATGGTACCCACTAAAACCGGCTGTCCTTTTTTATTTTTTTTAATTATTTCCTGAACAATGGCTCTCATCTTACCCGCTTCTGTTTTATAAATTACATCCGCTCGATCATTTCTAATTAAGGGCTTATTGGTGGGAATTTCTAACACTTCCAAAGAATAAACTTTAAATAATTCTTCCGCTGAAGTAAGCGCCGTCCCGGTCATTCCGGAAATTTTACTGTAAATTCTAAAATAATTTTGAAAAGTTATTGTCGCCAAAGTTTTTGATTCACGTTGCACTTCCACTTTTTCTTTAGCTTCAATGGCTTGATGAAGTCCTTCACTGTAACGCCTCCCCGGCATCAATCTTCCGGTAAATTCATCCACAATTTGAACTTCACCGTCTTTTACCACATAATCTTTATCTTTAATAAATAAAACATTGGCTTTTAACGCTTGTTCCAGATGATGGACATAGTGAATTTTATCTGTTTCATAAATATTTCCTATTCCCAACCATTTCTCCATACGAGAAATTCCCTTATCCGTTAAAACCACACTACGCAACTTTTCGTCAATGTTATAGTCTTCATTTTCTTTCAAACGAGGAATTAAACTGGCAAATTGCGCGTACATTTGAGTAGATTCATTATCCGGAGCGGAAATAATCAGCGGGGTTCTGGCTTCATCGATTAAAATTGAATCCACTTCATCAACAATGGCATAGAAAAGTGGTCGCTGAACCATCTGATCCATACTCTGAGCCATATTATCTCTTAAATAGTCAAAACCGAATTCATTGTTGGTGCCATAAAGAATATCTGCCTGATAAGCTTCTTTTCTTGATACCGGAATTAAGTTTTCCATTTCCACACTCACCTCATCATCATCGATGGTTTTTGGTTGATAAATATAGGCTATATCATTATTTAGACAAGCCGTAGAGACTCCTAGAAAATGATAAATACTCCCCATCCAATTAGCGTCTCTTTTGGAAAGATAATCATTAACCGTAACAATATGCACTCCTCGACCGACTAAAGCGTTAAGATAGGCTGTTAAAACCGCCGCTAAAGTTTTCCCTTCTCCCGTTTTCATTTCAGCGATTTTCCCTTGGTGTAAAACTATCGCTCCCATCAGTTGGCTATCGTAAGCGCGCTCATTAATTACCCTTCGCGCCCCTTCTCGCGCCAAAGCGAAAGCCTCCGGAAGAATAATTTCTAATTTTTCATTTATTGCTTTCTCTTCTTCTGGTGTAAGCTCTCGGTCTGAATTACTTTTTATCGTTTCACTTAAAGCTAATTGTTTTTTTAATGCCTCCGTTCTTTGAGGAAATTCCTCATCTTTTAGTTTTCTTATTTTCGGTTCAAGATCGTTAATCTCTTTTACTAATTTTTTTAATTGATTTATCTCCTTTCGACTGGAGTTAAATAATTTGTCTAAAAATTTCATCTTATTTTATGCTTCTTTTTTAACTATTTACTTTCGTAACTAAACAACCAATAAACTCTAAAGCTTTTTTGAAAAATAATCAAGTTAATGTACAAGATGACCATCTCTCGAACACTTTTAAACAGTTTTTTAGTTTACTGTTTATTTTTAAAAGTGTCCACGATGTTTCTCATCTTGTGCATTACTCTTCATTTACTTTTTATTTCAAAAATCAACCTGCTGATTCCTCAATGTAATATATTTTATTTTTTTGTTCTTTTATCTTTTTCTTTTTTCTTTTCCGATTTGTTTTCTAATTTGTTGTTGGATAGCTTTATCCATTAAATCTACGGCTTCCCTAAAACTTTTTCCTTTTTTAACCGCTCGATATAAATTATACGGCGTTTTAATCATTAATTCCGCTCGCCATTCTTTTATCGCATTGAGTGAAATTTCTACCTCCGCTCTCAGTGTGGCTTTATCAATTTTTTTAAAATACTTCTCTAGGCGATTAATTTTTTGCTCCAAATATTTTTTTTCTCCTTCATTCAAATTAACTGTTTTTAATAAATAACGAATTTTCATAAAATTTATTTTTTAAATTATTAATAATCTCATTTTCAATTTATTTTTTAAAATATTCTCTATACCAATCAATAAATTTTTTAATTCCCTCTTCTATTCCGGTAGTCGGTTCCCAGCCCATTTTCCTAAGTTTGGAAATATCCGCCACCGTGCTGGGCACATCTCCCGGTTGCATTGGTAACATTTTCTTTTTGGCTTTTAATCCCAAGTTATTTTCAATCACTTCTATGAAACGTAATAAGGTCTCTTCTTTATCTCCTCCGATGTTAATGATATCGTATTTTAAATTTGCGTCTAAAACGGTTAACACTCCGGAGACAATATCATCTATGTAGGTAAAATTACGTGACATTTTCCCGTAGTTAAAAACCTTGATCGGTTTTTTCTCCAAAATCGCTTGAGTAAAAAGAAATAAAGCCATATCCGGCCTGCCCCATGGACCATAAACGGTAAAAAATCGTAATCCGGTGGTGGGCAATTTATGTAAATGGCTGTAAGTATGAGCTAATAATTCCGTTGCTTTTTTACTCGCCGCATAAGGAGAAATGGGATGGTCCACCGGATCATTTTCAGAAAAAGGTGTTTTTTTGTTATTTCCATAGACTGACGATGAAGAGGCGTAAACAAAGTTTTTTATTTTATATTTTACTGATAATTCAGCTAAATTAACAAACCCCATTACATTAACATCTGTATAAAGACGCGGATCAAGAATAGAATTACGTACTCCCGCCCGAGCCGCTAAATGAACTACTTTATCAAACTGCTCAGCACGAAACATTTTATTGCAAAATTTTTCATCCCGAATATCTCCTTCATAAATTTTTAACTTATAATCCTTTAGGAAGGTAGCCACTCTATCTCTTTTAAGTTTAGGGTCATAGTAATCATTAAAATCATCAATAATCACCACTTCATCTCCTCGAGCCATCAACTTTTTAGTTAAATGTGCGCCGATAAAACCGGCTCCTCCCGTAACTAATATTTTCATAGTTCATAATTTAATAAATTATTTGTATTTCTTCATTTAATTGAATTCCAAATTCATTGCGCACCCTGGTTTTAATTAGACTTATCAACATTAAGATGTTTGTTGCTTGGGCGTCTTTTTCATTAAGAATAATATTGGCCTGTTTTTTAGAAATCCTAGCTCCTCCTATTTTTTTTCCTTTCAAACCCACCTGATCAATCAACCAACCGGCGGGCACCTTTTCATCTCGACACTTAACTTCTTTATCTTTCTCAAACATCTTCCTGATTTTTTCTGAAACTACCGGATTTTTAAAAATTGATCCGGCCGACGGATAATTTAATTCTAATAAATTTCTTTGTGTTAAGAATTTTTTCATTTTTTCTTTTATCTTTACTCCTTCTCCTGTTTTTAAATTAAATTCTCCTTCCCAAATAATCCATCTTTTATTTTTTTTAAAAAAACTGGTACGATAATCAAATTGACTCAACTCTTTTGGAAAAAGTTTGCTCTTAATTTTGCTTCCATTAATATTAATGGCCTTAGTTAAATTTATTACATCTTTTATTTCACCCCCGAAAGCCCCGGCGTTGCCTCTAATGGCTCCCCCCACTGTTCCGGGAATACCCGTCGCCCACTCTAAACCGGTTAATTCATGTTTAAAACAAAAATTAACCAACCGCTGTAAACTTGTTCCCGCTTGGCACTTGATTATCTCTTCACCTTTTTCTTTTTGATAAAACTCACAACCTTGATTATTTATTTTTATCACCAGCCCATTAAACCCCTCATCCATAAAAAGCACATTACTCCCCCCACCCAAAATAAATACTTTTAGCTTTCGGTCTTTAGCCCAATTTAATGCCTTTGCTAGTTCTTTTTTATTTTTTATCTCACAAAAAAATTTTGCCGGTCCGCCAATTTTAAAAGTGGTGTATTTTTTTAAAGCAACATTTTTTTGCACTTTCATAAAAACACTTTACCGATTTATTTTTTTACTTACGTATTATAGCATAGCTCAAACAAAGTTTCCTAATAATTGAAATATTTATTTGCTTAAATTTGTGATATACTTATTTTTAGCAACTACCTCAAGGTCACTAAATTTAAAAAATAATTTAATTTTAATTTAACAATATCACAAAACTTTAAAGTTTATTAATTTTTTATCCAAAATAAATATGTCACTTAAAAAATTATCTTGGGAAATAACTCCCCGAGAAGGAAAAAAGAGAAAGTTAAGCAATTTAAGTCTTACCTTGATACTTTTTCTTTTTTTAGAAATTGGATTATTTTTTTCCGGAGATATTCACCCCGACGATACGAAAATTTATCTCTTTTTTATCTTGGGAACCATCGGACTCTTTGTTTTTTTGTTGATTATCAATTACTTTAAAAAATATCCCAAAAGGAGTTATCAATTATCTTCCCGGGGTATCTGTCTACGTTTAAATAATTTTAAAAAATGTTATAACTGGGATGATTTTGATTATTTTTATGAAACTCCGGGAGTAAAAGAAGGAAGACAAACTAAAAAAGTTAAAGGTTTAAAAGAGATAGAACAACAAACCACCAGACCCTTTTATCTTAAATTAAAACCAAAAAATATTTTTCAACGAATCTTAAAAGGCACGGTGGTTGTCTATGGTGAGCCAAATAATCTTATTCCGCTAACTGATTTTTTGTCAGCTCATTTAACTAAAAAAGAAAAGCTATGGGTCGGTTTTGTTCGTTATTATTTTAAATAAAAATTATTTTTTAGTAATTTATTTTCTTGTTAAATCTTTTTTAATACGGCCAAGGTTTCTTTGGCACACTTTTCCCAGCT
>CAYMNT010000053.1:0-5170 GCA_964391875.1 uncultured Bdellovibrionales bacterium | reverse complement strand
AAGAAAAAATATCTCCTGGGTAAGCTTCTCTTCCTGGTGGTCTTTCCAATAAAAGGGAAATATCTCGATAAATTTTAGCGTGTTGTGAAAAATTATCATAAATTACTAAAGCATCCTTACCTTGATCTCTAAAATATTCTCCCAAAGTGCAACCCACTAGAGGGGCAAGGTATTGTTCGGCTAAAGAATCATTAGCGGAAGTGGCCACAATTAAACTGTAATCAAGGGCACCTTCTCTTTTTAAAAGTTTTACCAAGTCATCAATTTTTTGTTTTTTTTGTCCAATAATTACATAGATGCAATAAACCGGGGTAGGAGAATATTTTTGATTTAAAATAGTGTCTACAGCTAAAGTACTTTTACCTAATTTCCTATCACCAATAATTAATTCACGTTGACCTTTTCCTAAGGGTAAGGTAGTGTCTATAATTTTTATACCGGTAGAAAAAGGACGATTAACGGGGGTACGATCAATAATACGAGGAGCTTTTTTAAAAACAGGACTTTTTTGACCGGTTAATTTTCCTAATTGATCCAAGGCCTGCCCCCTTCCTCCTATAATTCTGCCAAGCATATTGTTTGAAATGGGAATAGAAAAAATTTGATGACTCCTCAATAAGATACTTTCCAAATTAATTTTTTCAGAAAAAAATAAGACATCTATTGTTTTTTTATCAAAACCAACTACCAGACCTACCGGATTTTTTTCTTCATCAAGCAAGGTTTCTCCCAAAAAAACATGAGGAATGCCAACAACCTTAGCCACGCCAGAAAAAAAGGATACAATTTGTCCTACCTCTCGACTGTGGTTTATTGATTTTTTAATTTGAGCCATAGTTTTTAGCTAAACAAATTTCAATATTAAAGCGACTACCAGAGAATAAATAGCTACCGCTTCGGCAAAAGCGATGGCAATAATCATGGCAATTTGAATTTTCTCTGAATTTTCCGGATTACGTGCCATACCAATTAAAGCGGCTGCTCCTATCATACCAATGGCTAAGGCGGGTCCCAGACTACCGATAGCCATAGTAAAAGCAGATGGATCTTGAGTCATATTTTTTTAAATTAAAAATTATAAAATTAATTTTTGCAAAGCTTGTTTTAAGTTTTTTTCCACTAATAATCCTCCTATAATTAAGGAAAAGCCGGCAATTAACGATGGTTGCTCTTCTTCTTCCAGAATTATTTTTTTAATATTAGTTTTTGTTCGGATTATTTTTTTCAATTCTCTTAATTGATTTTTTTTAAGAGGAAAGGCGGAAACTATCGATAAAGTTAATTGGCGACCTTCTTTTTCTGTAGTTAATAATGATTTATCTATCTTTAATAAGTTTATTTTTTTTAAGAATTCCTTCCAAAAACTATCTTGAATAGTTAAATTAATTTTAGCAGAAAGTTGTTCTTGAAAAAATAAAGTAAATTTTTCGTTTAAATTAGTTTGATAATTTTTAACCATACGTTCTTTATATTCATCAGCAATTGCCTGACTTTGACGTTTAATTTTCTTTAAGGCTTTTTGTTCTTTATTGATGAGTTCAGCCTCATTGTGGTCAAAAATATTTTTATTGCTTTTCTCAGTTTCCGCTAAGATCAATTTTATTTTTTCTTGCATTTTCTTTATTTCCATCCTTTTCTCTTCCTCCCACTTCTTTTTTTCTTCAACGATAACTTTTTTTGAAGTTTTTAATTTTTTAGATTGCAATTTTTCTTTTTGTAAGGCTTGGACAAAAGGTTTAAAAAATATTTTTTTTAAAATAAAAAATAAAATTAAAAAATTTAACGCTTGAATTAAAAATATTTTCCAGTCAAAGCCTAGGGTTCCTAATAGTTTCATAATTTAATAATTACCATTTTATAAAAATTAAAATCAAAATTGAAAAAATAAAAGCCTGAAAAAAACCGATAAAAAATTCTAAGAACATAAAAGGAATAGGGACAAAATAAGGCACAATAAATCCAATAACTAACAGGAGTACTTCGCCGGCAAAGATATTACCGGAGAGACGAAAAGTTAAAGAAACTATTCTAGTTAATTCACTTAATCCTTCGAAAAAAACTAAAATAGAGCGAACACTTTTATTGACTCCTATACGTAAATAATCTTTGGTTTCCGGAAAACGATAACTAAATATTTTCAATAAAATAATGGAAACCAGGGCCATGGAAGAGGTAGTGTTTAAGTCAGCGTTAACTGAGCGAAAAATGGGAATATCTCCTTCAGCTGTATGTATGATTATACCACCAATAAATCCTGGAACAAGCGCCAGCCAATTGGCTCCGGCAATAAAAAGAAAAAGAGTAACGATTAAAGGAAGCACTAACCAAGTTAGGCGTGAATTTCCCACAATACCATTAATTAATCGATAGAAAAATTTAATAATAATTTTTGTAGTTAAAACTAAACCATTAAGACTATTCCTTTTTAGGCTAAAAGAAGTTACCCAGGCCAATGCAATTAAAATTAAAATAGCCACCCAAGTAGCTAAAACAGAATTAGACAAATAAAAATTATGTCCAATTAAGATAATCCGATCTGAAGCTAGTTGAATATTTTTCACAGTAGTTTTTATTTATTTTTCTTTTTCAAAAGAGGCAATAGCCAATGATAAATTTCATAAAAGATAAAAATCAAAGCAAACAATAAGAATAACAACAGTAAGAGGGGGGATGTTTTTAGATAGTGATCCAGCTTTATGCCTAAAAACAATAGAACAACCAGGGGAGCGACAATAAGAAATCCTAATTGCCAAGCAAAAGAAATGACATAAAGGGTTTCAGAAATATATTTTCTAGCCATTATTAATTTTTATTTTTATAGTGTAATTTTACTCCTTGAATAACCGGTCGTCAAATTTATTTATTTTTTAATAAAGGAGTTTATTTTTTTCACAAAATATAGTATTATATATAAGCAGTTAAATTGACCAATTGGTTTTATTTTATTCTTTATATTTTTATGATTACTTCCAATAAAAAACAGGATGTAGAAGATGAAGTATTGGACCAGACATTGCGTCCTCAACGATTAGCTGATTATGTAGGCCAAGAAAAGATAAAAAGAAATATACAAATTTTAATGCAAGCGGCTAAAGAAAGAAAGGAAGCCATTGAGCATGTTTTGCTTTTTGGTCCGCCGGGGTTGGGGAAAACCACTTTAGCCTACATTATTGCCAGAGAAATGGGGGTGGGAATAAAAACCACTTCCGGACCGGCTATAGAACGAGTGGGTGATTTGGGGTCCATTTTAACCAATCTTAATGATGGAGATATTCTATTTATTGATGAGATTCATCGAATGAGTAAACTGGTGGAAGAAGTGTTATATCCGGCAATGGAAGATGGGAATTTAGATATTATCGTAGGTAAGGGCCCCAGCGCACGAACCATTAAATTAGAATTACCTAAATTTACATTAGTTGGAGCCACCACCAGACTGGGAATGTTGTCGGCTCCCTTGCGTAATCGTTTTGGAGTAACTTATAAATTGGAGTTTTATAAACCAGATGAAATTAGAGATATCGTTAAACGGGCGGCAGATATTTTAGCCATAGACATTTCAAAAGAAGCTTGTGATCAAGTGGCTAATCGTTCTCGTCAAACTCCTCGAGTGGCTAATCGATTGCTTAAGCGAGCTAGAGATTATGCCCAAATTAAAAAGGAATCGATTATTTCACCGGCTACCACTGAAGAAGCGTTGGAAATGTTGGGAATAGATTCATTGGGATTGGAATCAGCAGATAGAGAGTTATTGAAAATTTTAATTGAAAAATTTGATGGTGGGCCGGTGGGAGTGCAGACTTTGGCCTCGGCTTTTTCGGAAGAAATTCAAACGATTGAAGAGGTTTATGAACCTTATTTATTACAATTGGGTTTTATAGAAAAAACACCCCGAGGAAGAAAAGCCACCAGGCGAGCTTTTAAACATTTAGGTAAAAAATATTCTCAAGAAATGAATAATGGGTGAGTAATTATTATTACCATTGGCATATAAAGATAATTATAAAAAAATAAATTTATGTTAAATCCTTTTTTTCTAGCCTATCTTTTTATTCTACTGATTTTTTTAGGAGGAGTGGGAGTTATTTCGTATCATCTGTATGTTTATAAATTAAACAAACATATGGCATTGATAGTGATAACAATTTTTTTAGTGGGAGCATTGATTTTTTTATTGATTAGCTTAATATTGGCTACTCAAGTTGAGTGGTCGCAATGGGCATTAATTTTTTAATTATTAAAAATAAAATGACTGATCGTTATCAAAAAAAATATCGCCATTATACTTTTCAAGGGAAAAATAAAGATGAAGAAATTGTTTTATTATTGCGTCGTCACTGGATAAGAATGATAGTGTTTTTTTTGCCAGTGATTTTCTTTTTGTTGGGAATTATTATTCTTTGGATTTTGACTCCTTTAGTAATTGATTTAACGGCTATTGACTCAGGTAAACAAATATTTCATTTAATACTAAGCGTACTCTTTCTATTTTGGTGGTTAATTGTTTTTATTACTTGGGTGGATTATTATTTGGATGTGTGGATTATTACCACGCGAAGAATAATCAACATAGAGCAAATTGGGCTTTTCCGCCGAGAGGTGAGTGAATTGAGGCATTCACGTATTCAGGACGTAACCACGGAAGTAAAGGGATTTTTTGCAACGCTTTTGAAATATGGTTTTGTTTATGTTCAAACGGCGGGGACGAAGGAAAGGTTTGTTTTTAAAAATGTTCCTCGACCGGTTTTTGTGCGTAATATCATAATGAAATTACAGAAAAAAGCTTATTTGGACAGACAAATAAAAGAAGGTCAAATTCTAAGAGGGAAATTATAAAATAATAAACAATTTAATTGAAAGATTAAATATAGCGTTAAAGTTTTTAATTTTATATTGCAGACAGAAGTAAATTAATTGAAAATTAATTGATAAGTGCCGGTATAAAAATTATTAGGAATAACCTTGTCTCCGTTTTGAGTCTTTAGTAGAAAATATATTTCTCCGTTTTCTTTATCAATGCGAGCAATTTGAGTAGTCACCCATTGGTTGGTGTGATTGTTATATATTTCCAATTTAAGTACAGGTTGTTTGGTTTCTTTTTTTATCGCTTCTGATTTAATGGCGCGATAATGCTCTGTGACTAAGTGATTTTTTTTATTAACTGATTTTA
>CAYMNT010000052.1:0-5259 GCA_964391875.1 uncultured Bdellovibrionales bacterium | reverse complement strand
TTAACAGGAAAGCCTTAACGATAATGCACTCAAAGCAAGGCATCGCAAACAATGACCTTAAGATTTATGATGTGGTTTTTTTAGCTTTACATGGAAAATTTGGTGAAGATGGTAAGACTCAGGCTATATTGGATATTTTAGATATACCTTACACCGGGTCGGGAGTGTTAGCCAGTGCTCTTGGTATGAACAAAGAGAAAACAATAAAGTTTATTAAAGCCAAGGGAATTAAAGCACCAAGTTTTTTAGTTTTGTCTAATAAAAATAAAATAGACTATAAGGCCATAAACAGAAAAGTGGCCAAAGAAATTAAATATCCTTGTGTGATAAAACCAAATGAGTCCGGATCAAGTATTGGTATAAGTATCGTTAAATCTGCCAAAGATTTAAAAAACGCAATTATTAAGGCATTTAATGAAGACGGACAAGTTTTAATTGAAGAATTTATAAAAGGAAGAGAGATAACCTGTGGAGTACTGGGTAATGCAAATGGGACAGAATTAGAAGCGTTGCCTCCGGCAGAAATAGTCACAAAAAATACTTTTTTTGACTATGACGCCAAATATTTTTCAGAGGAGACTGAAGAAATTTGTCCTGCTGAAATTTCAAACAAGCTCACAAAAAAAGTTCAAAATTTAGCAAAAGAAATACATAAAACTTTGGGTTGTGATGGCTTGACTCGTTCTGATTTTATTTTAAAAAACGGAAAATTTTATTTTTTGGAAATAAATACATTGCCCGGATTAACTGAGCAAAGTTTATGCCCAAAAGAGGCAAAAGCTGCCGGTATGACCTTCTCTGGTTTTTTGAATAAAATTGTAAGATTAGCCATTAAAAACAAGAAGATACAAAAATGAAATATTGTTTAATAAACTCAGTCGGCACAGAAAATACAACTCCTATACATTCAGGTAGTGTGGCGGTTGAGATTATGAGAAATTAAATTATTGGATTTGAAAAAATAAAAATTTATTTAACAACCCAATGGCCATTTACTAATTGCAATTGACCGTCAATTTCAAATCCACTGGCCAGTTTATGTCCGCCACCTTTAAAAGCGCGGGCAATTTTTGAAACATCTATTTTTTTGTATTCTTCAGAACGCAAAGAAGCTTTGATGCGCGTAGGTGATTTTTCCGAAAGAATAAGAGAAAATCTTGATCCGGAGATAGTGTTAAGAATTTCAGCAATGCCGTCTAAATCACTAAGGTTGGCGCCACATTTTTTAAGGTCCCGTTTGGTGATAAAAGAGACGGCCATACCGGTTTTGTGATTAACCTGAGCGCGATCTAAAGCGATACCCCAAAGCTTAAGCGTGTCAAGCGATTTATTGGAAAATAGTATTTGATTGGCTTTGGTAATTAAAGCCCCTTGGCGCATTAATTGAGCCACTATTTCCAAAGTTAACGGCTTAGTATTATTGTGACGAAAGCCACCGGTGTCAGCATAAATACCGTTAAGCAAATACTGGGCTTGTTTTTGACTAAAAGAAATGTTTTGATGCTTAAAAAAACGATAAATCAATTCACTGGTGGAAGAAGCTTGTTCGTCTACAACCAACAAAGCGTTGGGAATAAAAGCATGCGGGTGATGATCGATAGCCAGCAAGGACGGATTATTTTTTTGTTTTTTTAATAGTTCAGCTATGGATAATTTAAAATACATATCGGTGCGATCAAGAAAAATTAAAGCATCATAACCAACCAAACTCAGTTTAAAAGATAAGCGATTAAGGGGAAATAATTTAACGGTTTGATTTTTTGGTTGAGTGGGACTGAAAATAGTTATGGGATGTTGATTAATTTTTTCTAAATAATCAGCCAAAGTAAAAGCACTTCCCAGGGCATCAGTGTCGGGTTGAGGATGAACAATTAGTAAGGGATTTTTTATTTTTTCCAGCTGTTGGGCTAAGGAATTAAATTGGTTGTTTAATTTTTCCATAAAGTATTGATAAACAAAAAGATAACTTATTTAATTGAAAAGAAAACTAAAATCAGAAACGTTAACAATCATTTAGGAGAAGCTGATTTATTTTCTTTTTTGATTTTTTCAAAAATAGCCTCTAAATCGGTCGCCTTTTTTTCCGTTTCATCGGAGATAAAGTTGATTTTAGGAAGAGGGCGACAATGTAATTGTTTATTAAGTTTTCCTTGAAGGAAATAAGTTTCTTGAGTAAGTTTTTTTAAAACATGAGCTCGTTGTTCTTCAGGAAAAACACTAACAAACACTCGAGCATAACGTAAATCCGGGGAAGTGTCAACTTTAATGATGGAAATAAAAACACCTTCCCCCCAGGAAAGATCTTTTTGAATAATGGACATAAGTTGGTCCCTAACAAGATCATTAATTTTTTCAATACGAATAGACATTAAATTTTTCTCTTAATACTTTCTTCTTGATAACAAACCAATATATCCCCCAATTCAATTTTGGTTTTTCCTTCAAAGGAAATGCCACATTCCAAGCCCTCCTTAACTTCAGAAACTTCTTCCTTGTTGTGTTGCAGTTGAGTTAATTTTCCATAACCAATAACTTCCTTATCTCTTAAAACTTCAATTAATTTACCCTTGATAATTTTACCGTTTTGAACTTTTCCTCCCACGACCATACCTTTTTTCATATTTTTGAAAATAGCCAGCACTTTAAGTCTACCCAAATCGGTGCGTTTAATTTCCGGATCCAGTTGGGCTGACATTTCATCTTTAACATCTTCAATCAATTCATAAATAATGGAAAAGGTTTTTACCGGAATTTTTGATTCTTTAGCCATACGAGAAGCTACTTCGGTGGGAAAAACATTGAAGCCGTAAATAATGGCTTCTCCGGTTTGAGCGGCTTGAATGTCGGCTTCGGTAATAGGTCCCACTCCGGTGGAAAAGATATTTAAATTAACTTCCTCAGCAGGCAAGCTGGCTAGAATTTGTTGAATAGCTTCCAATGATCCTTGAGCATCAGCTTTCAATATTAAGGATACTTTTTTCATTAAAGATTTATTAATATCTTTAATCATTTGCTTGGAGCTGAGAGGCGATGTTTTAACAGTGTCGTGCATATTTAATTGAGCCAAAAAATGACGTCTTTTTTGAGTGGATATTTTTCCTTGCACTTGTAAAATGTCATTAGTTTCCGGTATGTTGGGTAAGCCGATAACCGTTATGGGAGTGGAAGGCGGAGCTTGTTCTACCGATTGACCGGTGTAATCTTCTAAATTGCGAATGCGACCAAAAACATTTCCCACTAAAACATCCGCTCCCTTTTTTAAAGTTCCGGTTTTAATTAATACTGTAGCGATGGGACCTTTTTGGGGACTTTTATGGGCTTCTAACACCACGCCCAAAGCGAGCCTGTTTGGATCGGCTTTAAATTCTTCCACATCGGCCATAAGTAAAATAGTTTCCAATAAATCGTCTAAGCCGATATTTTTTTTAGCTGATATTTCGTTGACGGGCACTTTCCCTCCGTAGCCCTCCACTAATAAATTTTCTTCGGCCAAAGCTTGTTTCACTTTGTTAACATTTGCCTCCGGTTTATCAATTTTATTAATGGCAACGATGGTGGGAATCTTTTTTTCCAATAAAAATTTAATTACCTCTTTGGTTTGAGGTTTTACTCCATCATCGGCGGCGACCACTAAAATGGCAATATCAGCCAAAGAAGCTCCTCGTTGACGCATGGATTGAAAGGCTTCATGGCCGGGCGTATCAATAAAAGTAATTAAACGATTTTTCTTTTTAATTTGATAGGCATTGATATGTTGAGTGATGCCTCCCGCTTCGCTTTCCACTATGTGAGTTTTTTTTAAAGTGTCCAATAAAGTTGTTTTACCGTGATCCACATGACCTAAAATCGTTACCACCGGAGGACGGGGAATTAAATTGTCAGAGTTTTCTTCTTCCAATTTTAGAATGTTAGTTAACTCTTCCAAAGTAATGGTCTCTTCGTTATTTTTTTGTTGGTCTAATTTAGTTTCAAAACCAAATTCTTGAGCGATAATCGCGGCAATTTCATAATCAATATTTTCATTAATGTTGGCGACAATACCGTTATTCATAAGCGATTTAATAACTTCCGAGGAACTTAAATCAAGCAGTTGGGCCAGTTGGCTAACGGTTAATTGAAGAGGCAAGGCTATTTTATTAGTTTCTTTTTCAGTCATTGGAGAATAATTTTAAATGAAATAATTATAAAAGGAAAACTTTTTTAACAGGGGCGTAAATAAAAATAAGTAAAAGGGAAAATTAAACAACTTTATCAAGGGAGGCTATTTTTATAGCTTGTTTTTCTTCTTCTGTCAAAGGGTATTGTTTGTTTTTTCCATCTTTAATGGCTTTGGCATAAACTCTAACACCATCTCTGGAATACAACGAAGAAATAATTACCCCGCTGTTTTCATGATCTATTAAGGCGATGGCAAAACTTTGATCACCTCCCAAATCTCTAAAGGGGTTAAAACGAATTACTCCCACCTTATGAAGACCTTTCTGCGCTAAATAAAGAGTTTGTTTATTTAATGAAAAAAGGTCTTTAATATCATTTTCCAACAAGACCATTTTCTTTTGTCCGGATAAAATAATTTCTTCCAAATCAGCCCCTTTTCTTCCTCGAAATAACAAACGTTGATTTTTATTTAGACGGCTAATTTTCATTTGTTGAAGTAAATTCCAAATAAGCAACAACAAAAGTAAACCGGCTAAAATATAAGTTAAAATTTGAGGATTTATCGGCATAAGAAAAAAATAATTTTTTTATGATAAAAGCTTTATAAAATGTAGCATTAATCGGAACAAAAGGCAAAAATATTAATTAGTTTAATAGACTTACTTAAATGTAACTTAATGTTTAAACATAATTTTAAACTGCTTTTTTGGTAATCTTCTATTTTAAAATTAAATAAATTAAAAGTAGATGAAGAAATTTCAATGAAGACATAAAAAACAAAACTTGTAATAATCAAATAAAAACAAGGCCAGCCGATTGACGAATGTTAATAGTTTTTGAGCTATAAGCTTAAACTATTAACAAACGAATCAGCTGACCTGCTAGCTACCGTGGAATGATTTATTTCTTGGTAGCGTTGCTACGCCGTTGCACTCCGGCTAGGCCGATAAGGCCTACACCGAAGAGCAGCATTGTTGCTGGTTCGGGGACGGGGGCGGTCCCTGTCGGGGTAGCTGTTAAGTTACCCCTGATCCCAGACTCATATACCCAATCTCCGCTAGTCAGCAGAGAAATGGTCAATAAGTCACCAGCCCCGACCCT
>CAYMNT010000051.1:0-5269 GCA_964391875.1 uncultured Bdellovibrionales bacterium | reverse complement strand
TAGAGCTTGTAAAAAGTAAAGACTGCAAAATAATTATGCCTCTGGAAAAGATTGAAACATACTTAATTTTTCAGATTGAAGATACGGAAGGAAATATTATAGAATTCTACCAGGTGGAAGGTTAATTTTAAAAAATTTATTTGTTCTCGTTGGTCGCATTCCGTTACACTTTTGTTTTACTGCGTTACGCTTGGGTCGGACAATACAGTATAACCGGTTCGGCCATTGTAGACCCTTAACTCGTATTTGCCTCCGCCATCACTATGGCAAATGTCAGATATACCAAAACGTTGAGTTTCAAAGTCTGTATTTTTAAAATATCTACTGGCTATACACATTTTTTTGCCCATTGAATTTTTAAGTAGTTTCCTTCAATTTTTGATGTCATTTTTTATTTTTTTAATCACCCTTTCTCGGGTTGTGTATTTTTGTTTTTTAACATAGTATTAAAAGTAAGGGTTTTATAAAAAAATCTTTTAGATTATACAATAGAACCGCGCTTAATTATCAATTTATAAATTATGAAATATTCTTATCGTTGGTTAAAAGAATTAACGGGAACAAAAAAAACCGCTCAAGAAATAATTAATCTAATTAATTTAAGAGGTTTTGAATTTGAAGAAAAGGAAGACTTAGCGAAAAGATTCGCCGGCTTTGTGGTGGGTAAAGTTTTGAAGGTAGAAAAGCATCCTCACGCTGATCGTTTAAAAGTAACCAAGGTTGATGTGGGAAGTAAAGAGGGAGGAATATTATCAATTGTTTGTGGGGCGCCTAATGTAGCGATGGGGCAAAAAGTACCGGTAGCTTTAGTGGGCGCGATTTTGCCAACTAACGGAGTAAAAATAGAACGAGTTAAGATTAGAGGAATAGAGTCACGAGGAATGATTTGCGCTGAAGATGAATTAGGGTTGGGAAAAGATCATCAAGGAATTTTAGTGTTAGACAAAAAATTAAAAGTAGGTCGGTCGTTGGCCAGTGCCTTGAATTTAGCTGATACGATTTTAGAGTTTGATATTTTACCCAATCGAGCTCATGATTGTATGAGTCATGAAGGTTTGGCGCGAGAAATTTGTGCTATGGAAGGAAGGGCATTAAAAATTAACGATAAAAAATTAAAAGATAAAAAAAGTGGGGATTTAATTATTAAAATAAAAGATAAAAAACATTGTCCTCGATATATGGGGGCGATTTTGGAAAACATAACCGTGCAACCTTCTCCGAAATGGATGCAAGCTCGCTTGATTGCTTCCGGTATGGAGCCGATTAATAATGTGGTGGATATTACCAACTATGTAATGCTAGAAGTGGGATCTCCCTTGCATGCCTTTGACAAAAAAATAATTGAAAATAAAACGGATGGGAAGGTGACCATTGTTGTTCGTCAGGCACAGAAAAAGGAAAAATTAGAATTATTAGATGGAACGAAGTTAGAATTAAATGAACATGATTTGATTATCGCCAACGAGGAAAAAGCTTTAGCTTTGGCGGGAATAAAAGGAGGAAAGGACTCCGGGATTGAAGATAAAACAGATACAATTGTTTTAGAAGCGGCTAACTTTAATAAATTTAATTTAAGAAAGTCTAGACAGCGTCATGGACTAATGACGGAGGCACAAGCTCGTTTTGAAAAAGGAATAGCTCCAGAATTGGCAGAAAGAGCCTTGAAGAGGGCGATAGAATTATTGACTCAATATGCCGGCGCTGAATTAAAAGCGGTAAGGGATGAAAATTATTATCCAACCGCCAAACAAACGGAAAAGTTAAAGTTAAATCAACTGGATAATTTATTGGGATATGTTGTTAATAAAAAACGAGCAATTAATACCTTAAAAAATCTTGGTTTTCAGATAAAAAATCAAAACCAAGAAACAGTAACTTTAACGGTGCCTTATTGGCGATTGGACATTGAGGGGCCGGAAGATTTTATTGAAGAAGTGGGAAGAATTGAAGGCTATGAAAAAATTGAAGAAAAAGAAATTAAGCAAACTGTTAAAATTCCTCGCCGAAATGATTTACGAGAAAGAGAATGGGAAGTGAGTGCTCTATTGAGAGGCTTAGGATTTGACGAAGTAAAAAATTATTCTTTTTATGGTAAGCGAGAAGCAAAAAAATGTGGATTGACGGAGGCACATTTAGAATTGGAGCATCCTTTGAGTGAAGATTTAAGTTTATTGAGAAAATCTCTTTTGCCCAATTTACTAAAAAATGTCGCGCATAACGCTAAATATTTTGAGCAAGTATCAATTTTTGAGTTAGGGAAAATTTATCAACTAAACAAAGAAGAAAAACAAGAAAAAACAATGCTGGCGGGAGCTATTTATGCCACGGGAAATAAAGAAAAAGAATTCTATAATTTAAAAGCTAAATTGAAAGCATTACTTGAATATAGTGTAGGGAAAGAAATTTCTTTTAAGGTTTCTGATAAAAACGAAGATCAAATTTTTTATCCCGGAAGAGAAGCGATTATTCAAATGGCAGAAACAAAGAAAATATTGGGTAAAATGGGAGAAGTTATTCCGGCTACGGCTAAATTTTTTGGTATTAAAAAACCGGTAGCTGTTTTTGAAATTGATTTTAATTTACTAAATCAATGTTTCAAGCAAAACAAAGAATTTAAACCGTTGAGAAAATATCCCGTGATTTTACGAGACATTTCAATTTTTGTATCTCTCGGTAAAGAAGCAGAGGAAGTAATAAAGACAATAAAAAAATCAGGAGGAGGGGATTTAATAAAAGTTGACCTGTTTGATGTTTTTGATAATCAAGCGGAAGAAAAAAGATCTTTAGCTTTTCATTTAACTTTTGCTAAGGATAATCGGACCATGAAAAGTAAAGAGGTTGATAAATTAATGAAAAAAATAGGGGAAGCTTTGGAAAAGATGGGAGCAAAAGTGAGAGAAAAATAAAAGGAATTTTTATTATAAAATTAAAGTTAAAAAAATAATTTAATAAGCTAAAAAAATGTCAAAAATAAAAATGGGTATTACAGCCGGGGCGTTGGCGGGAATCATTGATATGTTTTTAATGGTGATGCAAAAAATTACTTGGGAGGCTAATTTTTCCGCTTTTATATTTTGGATAGTGGTGGGTTTCTTAATTGCGACCACTCAACTTAAATTCAGAGGAGCGATTAAAGGAGTAATAATCTCCTTAAGCGTATTGTTGCCGGTGGCCATTATTGTCGGTTGGCAAGAACCTTTTAGCTTAATCCCCATGATTATCACCAATTTAATTTTTGGTGCTTTATTGGGTTGGTTCTTGGATAAAAAATAAATAATTAATCATTAAAACAGTAAAATATGTTAACAAAATCATCAGACTGGGAAAATAATCCGGAAAAAAACTTAATAAAGGGAGATGAAAGAATGAACTCTTTAAAAAATAAATGGGAAGGTCATAAAAAAAATGGTTGGGAAGAAATAAATAAAAATAAAAAAGCTGTCAAAGTGATCGATAAATTATTGGCTGAAAAAAGGAAAGATTTTCTGGAACTGTATAAAGAAGGAGAATTTAATGATGATCAAGCGATAAGAACTTTTATAAAATTTAGTGATTGGCTTGAGGATAGAAGTATTTATTGTAAACCGGCTCATTTAGCCGGCTATATTGAAGAAAAAATAAAAAAGGATAATTTAAAAGAGCTTTTTAAAAAAAGAAGAGTAATAAATGAAGAGCAGTAACAGAATGGAGAAAGTGGTTAAAAAAGAAAAAGTTTTGGTGGCTTTGAGTGGCGGAGTTGATTCGGCAATGGCGGTTTATTTTTTAAAACGAAGAGGTTATGAGGTGCGGGCGGTTTATTTTTCAATGTTAAATAAAACCAGAGAAGTTAAACAGATAAAACAAGTTAAAAAAATTAGTCAAAAATTAAAAGTGCCTTTAACTGTTAAATCATTAAAAAGAGAGTTTAAAGAAAAAGTCATTGCTAAATTTATCAAACAATACAAAAGAGGAATAACCCCTAACCCATGTGTTTTTTGTAATCCGGAATTTAAATTTAAACAACTGTTAAAAATAGCAGATGAATGGGGAATTGAAAAAGTGGCCACCGGGCATTACGCCAAAATAAAAAAAATAAGCGGTGAATATCAGCTAATGAAAGGAAGTGATTTAAAGAAAGATCAATCATATTTTCTTTATCGGTTAAAAGAAGGGCAACTTAAGAGAATTATTTTTCCCTTGGGAAAGGAAAAAAAATATTTATTAAAAAAACAAGCGGAGAAGCTTCAGTTACCGATAAATAAAACGGAATCGCAAGATGTTTGTTTTTTAAAACAACAAGAAAGTATTAATCAGTTTTTATTAAGGCATATTGGTAAAAATCCAAATAAAATTGTAGATGAAAATGGATTTGAGCAGGGAAATCATCAAGGATCATTTCTGTTTACTCTGGGGCAAAGGAAGGGACTAAAAATAAATGGGGGACCGTTTTTTGTGGTAGGTAAATATAAAAATAAAGTGATAGTTTCTCGAGATAAAAATCATCCGGCTTTATTTAAACAAGAAGTTTTTATTCAACAAGTTGTTTGGCATATTTTATCTCCGAAAAAAAATAAGGTTTATTCCGCTAAAATACGTTATCTCGGCAAAGAAATTAATTGTTATGTAAAAAAAATCGGAACTTATTGGCAGGTTAAATTTATCCAACCGATTTGGGCGCCCATGGCCGGTCAATCGTTGGTAATTTATGATAAAAATAAAGTAATAGGGGGAGGAATAATTAAAAAATAAAAATAATAAAATGAATGATGATTTAGCTCAACAACAAAAATTAAGAGAGGTAGACAATATGATTCGTAATGTGGAAGTTATCATTAATAACTTAGAGGCGGACATAAAGCATACCCAAAGAGAAGTGGAAGAATTAGCCTTAAAAAAAAGAAGAAATAAAAAAGAAGTTATGCGCTTGAGAGTGGAGAGAGAAGAGTTGGAGAAAAAAGAAAAGAAAATAAACAATAAAATTTTTCAATGGGAAGATGAAATTAAAACCAATAAAAGAAGAATGGAGGAATTAATTGCGGAAAAAAGGAAAATAAGAAACGAAAATTTGTGAGTTTGTTGGGAGAAGATAAAATCAATAATAAAATCACTCAAATTAATGGGTGTTTTTATTTTATTTATTTAAAGCGGTTAATTAAAGGAATACTAATTAATCCACCGGCCAAAGCGGTAAAAAGTTGAGGCCAAGTTAACATAAAAGCAAAAGGTGAGTCTAAGGGGATAAAAACAAAAGACATAATTATTGATAAAAATATAAATTTAACCAAACAAG
>CAYMNT010000050.1:0-5402 GCA_964391875.1 uncultured Bdellovibrionales bacterium | reverse complement strand
TTTTTTCTATTTCTCCAAAAGAAGATGATTTTTTAACAATATTTTCAATAGCTCCCCAAACAGAATCTTTTTTCTGAGGAACAATGATGGTTACTTCATCTCCCGGTTCAATTTTGAAATAAGTGGCGGCAGCCAGTAATACTTGGTAAGTTTTTTGATCAGTCTTTACTAAAAAGTTATGATGAGCATCTTTCTGTGCAATGCCAATTAAATACTTACGCTCAATAGGCCCAATTTGTTTGTAAATAAAATGTCCATTATCAGTAATGGTTAATTTAAGTAAGTCGCCTTCAACTAATTTAGATTTGGAGGCATAGTTAGCGGGAACGGGATATTGTTTTCCGTCTTGACCAATCATTATTTGACCATCAAAAGTACCTTGGATTATTTGTCCCGGATCTATTTTACTTTCAGTATTGTCAACAGAAGAAAAATCAGTATTTTTATCTTGAACTTGACTTAAAATTGCTCGCGCAGAAGTTATAGTTTTTTCCGCGGTAGCAATCATTTCTTGTAACGACCTAATTTTTTCCGCTTGACTGTCGGAATCTTTTTTCCGAGATGAATTATTTTTCGCCCCCATCTTTTTGTGTTTTATTTTTTGATTTTTGAATTAGTAAAACTACTTTGAGTATAAAAGAAATTTTAAATTTAGGCAAGAGGTAAAAAGTCTTTATTTTTTCATTAATAAAAAATAAACCTTTGCCAAAAAGTAAATAATTGGTTAGAATAAATACATGCTTAGAAAAACTAGAAAAAAAATTAGAGTGGTATGGATAATCATCTCTCTCTTGTCAGTGTTGGGAATGATTGGGTTTACCCTAATTCCTTTATTGCAAACTTTTTAAGATTAGTGCAATGATTATCATAAAACCTCATCGTAATAAACAAAGAAAACTGTCTGTTGGGCGAAAAAAAGTTTTCTCCTTTTTAGTGGTTCTGCTTTTGCTAGCCATACTCTTTTTTATAGTTTATAAATTGTTGGGGCAAGTGCGTAAAAAAAATGAAATTGACAAAGAAATTGGTCAACTGGAAAAAGAAATTAAGCATTTAAATCAAGAGAATGACGAGTTGGAGGGATTAGTAAATTATTTAGAAACAGATAGTTTTAAAGAGAGGGAGGCAAAAGATAAACTTAATCTTATTAAAGAAGGAGAAAAGTTAATTTTAGTAAAAGAGAATAAATCAAAAGATGAAGAAATTAAAAAAGAACCAAAAAAACCGGAGGTAATTTCACGATATTCAAAACCTCACTGGTGGTGGTATTATTTTTTTAGTATAAAATAGAGATAAGTATTTAGAAAGAAGTTATTTTTAATTAAAATATAAAAAATATGAACTATAACAATTTGGAAAAGCAAGATTTAAAAGTGAGGGAAATTATTAAAAGAGAAGCTCAACGTCAAAAGGAAGAAATAGAATTGATTGCTTCAGAAAATTATGTATCGGAGGCGATATTGGAAGCGATGGGGTCGGTGTTAACCAATAAATATTCAGAAGGGTATCCCGGCCATCGTTATTACGGAGGAAATCAGATTATTGATGACATAGAAAGTTTAGCTGTTGAACGAGCAAAGAAAATATTTAAAGCAGAACATGTTAACGTTCAACCTCTTTCTGGTTCACCGGCTAATGCGGCGGTGTATTTTGCTTTTTTAAAACCGGGTGATAAAGTGATGGGTTTGAAATTAGATCATGGAGGACATCTTTCTCACGGTCATCCAATTAATTTTTCCGGAATGCTTTATGATTTTGTGCAATATGAAGTAGATGAAAAGACGGGCAAGATTGATATGGAAGCCGTAAGAAAAATTGCCTTGGAAGAAAAGCCAAAAATGATTGTAGCCGGGTATAGTGCCTATTCGCGAGAAATAGAATGGGAAAAATTTAAAGCCATTGCCGATGAAGTAGGTGCGTTTACTTTTGCTGATATTGCTCATACTGCCGGTTTGATTGCCGGAGGGAAAATGAACAATCCGGTACCGATTTTTGATGTGGTTTCCACTACTACCCATAAAACATTGCGGGGACCGAGAGGAGCGATTATTATGTGTCGAGAAAAATTTGCCAAACAAGTTGATCGAGCAGTTTTTCCGGGGATGCAAGGGGGACCTCATGATCATATTACGGCGGCCAAGGCGGTAGCTTTCGGGGAAGTCTTAAAAGATGATTTTAAAGAGTATGCCGGGCAGATAATTGCCAACGCACAATCAATGGCAAATGAATTTAAGAAAAGAGATTTTAAGATTATTTCCGATGGAACAGATAATCATCTAATGGTGGTGGATATGACAAGTAAAAATATCACAGGAAAAGACAGCGAACGTATTTTGGAAGCAGTGGGTATTTCTGTTTCTCGTTCCACTATTCCCAATGATCCCAATCCACCGATGAATCCTTCCGGTGTACGCTTTGGTGTTCCCGCTATTACCACACGAGGAATGAAAGAAAGAGAAATGGAGCAAGTGGTTGGTTGGATTGATGAAGCGATTGAATACAGAGAAGATAAAAATAAATTAAAAGAAATTAAACAAGCGGTAAAAGATATATGTTATAAATTTCCTGTGCCGGGAGTTAACTAAGAAAAGAAAAAATGAAAAAAAATGGAAAGATAATTAATGGAAAAATAATTGCTGAAAAAATTAAAGATGAAATTGTTCAAGAGGTACTTGAATTAAAAGGACGACGTCCGAACTTGGCAATTATTTTGGTGGGGGAAAGAGATGATTCAAAGCTTTATGTCTCCTTGAAAGAAAAAGCGGCCAAATTGGTGGGAGTGGATACACACCTATATAAGTGTTCAGCAGGGATAAAGGAAGAAGAGTTAATTGAAATGATAAAGCTCTTAAATAAAGATGATGAAATTGATGCGATTCTAGTGCAATTTCCATTACCAAAGAATATAAACAGTGATAAAATTGTTAGACAAATTAAGAAACAAAAAGATGTGGATCAGTTTCATCCTGATAATTTAAAAAATTTAAGGAAGGCTTATCAAACTAACAAAATAATTTCTCCGGTTTTTTCGGCTGTAATAAAAGTTTTAGATAAAATAAAATTTAATTTAAAAAATAAAGTTGTTTGTTTGGTGGTTAATTCTGATATTTTTGGAAAAAGTTTAGCGGAAATATTAAAGGGAATGGGAGCGGAAGTGAAAGTGATTAAATCATCTGATAAGAAATTAAATAAAAAAATAATTCAGGCGGATGTAATTATTACTGCTGTGGGAAAAGCAAAATTAATAAAAAAAGAGGCGGTCAAAGAAGGGGCGGTGGTGATTGATATTGGAGTAGTAAAGCAAGGGAAAAAAATCAGTGGGGATGTTGATTTTGAAAATGTAATTAAGAAAGTTTCCCATATTACTCCGGTTCCCGGTGGGATAGGTCCGATAACTGTGGCTATGTTATTAAAAAATACAGTAGCATTAATGAAACAAAAAAAGTAAACTTAATTTTATAATTTAATTGATGAAAAAACGAAAAAAAATAATCATTTGGGTAGTAATTATTTTAGGGTTGATAGCTTTAATGGGGTTGTTCTATGTCTACAATAAAAAAGAAAAAGTTAAATATGAAACGGAAGAAGTTTCTCGACAAAATATTGTTCAAACTATTGCTGTTACGGGAAATATTTTAGCTAAAAAAAGAGCGGATTTATCTTTTGAAGTGGGAGGGACAGTGACTTCTCTCAAAAATCTTAAGGTGGGTGATTATCTTAAAAAAGGGGAATGTTTTATCACATTAAATAATCGAGGGCTGTATGCTCAATTGGTGGAAAGCCGTCAGGGAGTAGCCATTGAGGAGGAGAGAGAAAAATTAATGCGACGACATTGGGATGACTATAAACCGGAAGAAAGAAAACAACAAAAATTAAGTGTAGAAAGAGTGCGGGCTCAAAGTAATTCGGTGGCGGGGCAATTAACCAAACTAAGACTTTGTACCCCAATGGAGGGGACGATTGCTAAATTAAATGTGACAAGAGGGGAAGTAATTTCTCCCGGTCAAATATTGGCGACGGTGATTAATTCAAATGATTTTGAAATTGAAGTGGAAGTGCCCGAGTCAGATATTGCTCAAATTATGGTGGGACAAAAAGCCAAAGTATCATTGGATGCTTTAGATGACAAAGATTTAATCGCGCAAGTAACGGAAGTTAGCCAATCTTCAACTGAAATTCAAGAGGTGGTTTATTTTAAAGTTAAATTAAATTTAGATAAAACGGATAAGCGTTTAAAAGATGGAATGAGTGCTGATGTGGATATTTTGATTGCAGAAAAAAATAATGTATTGGCGGTGACAGATCAAGCCATTAAAGAAGAGGCGGGAAAAAAATATGTGGAAATTGAAAAAGCTGATGGTCAATTAAAAAAAGTTTTCATTGAAATCGGATTAAGAGGAGATGAGGGAAAGACAGAAATTATATCCGGGCTTCAGGTGGGAGATAGGGTGATAATATTTAAAAAGAAAAATAAATAGATACGAAAAATAAATTAGCATATTTGCTCAAAAATATTTTTTGTAATTTGGATCAATATTTAAAAAAAATAAATAAGAAAAGGAGGTGAAGAAAAAATGAATACAAAAAGAATGATTATCGCATTGATACTCGGGGCTTTAGCCGGATTGTTTTGTGTTTACGGTACTAAAATGGCAGGAGAACGAGGGAATTTTACTTTTCCGATAACGACCGGTTTATTAGTTTCCACTTTTTATAGCCGAGTATTAATCGGTTTTGTGATCGGTTTAGTAGGTGATGTAAAAATTAAAGCAGTAACAAGGGGAGCATTGATGGGTATTATTGTCGGTTTGGCGATGGCATTGTTTCCGTTTTTTGATATGGAAACCGGTGGAACTAAAGGAGCTTTAATAATATTAGTTTTCAGTGCAATTTATGGAATTATTATTGATGTAGTGGCTACTAAATTTAGTAAATCAGAATAATAAATTATTTGTTATTTTTCAAATTAAAATAAAAATTATTGAGTTTTTATTCAGGTATTTTTTGTTTTTAAAATTGAAAGATGATACAATAGGTTCATTATGAGAAACGTAAATTAATGTGGTAAATTATACACCTAGAGTTTATATAAAATTGTACTTAAACTTATATATAAAGACTGGTTGTGTGAATTCCATTGTTTAATTAAATTTATTTATTTTAAATAGTAAAAAACAAAAGATGAAAATAAAAAGTATTATGAGGGGGATAGGAGTTAGCGCTTTATTTTTGGTGGTGTTTTTGGGACTGCCAAATTTTGCTTCGGCAGCGAGCTTGAATGTGACGACGAGTTACACAAAAACCGGAGGTATAAAAGGTGCTCTCAATAATGTTGGAGATTTGGTTAATGGTGTCTCTGTTTGTCCGGCCGATCCAACGGATGGTTGTGATTTTTCCGATGATCC
>CAYMNT010000049.1:0-5510 GCA_964391875.1 uncultured Bdellovibrionales bacterium | reverse complement strand
CTACAATATATGATTGGCCATGGCCGTTCACGATATGGCTGTAATCATTCGCGACATTATATTTCTTCAAATTTTGTATCAAGAGGAATATTTTTTAAAAATATATAGAAAATTCCGGGAATATTTGTGCTGGGTAATTTACCCCAAAAAACCAAAGAAGGAGGGATATTTTCAGTACCTTTATCTAGTAGCATAAATTTTCCTTCTTGAAACTGACTACTAGGAAGGTGTTTCTTGAGATTTTCTTCTATTATGCTGTCTTTGGAAATAAAATAGGCCTTAAGGAATTTTTGACTTCGATAAATCTTACCACTTTCTAATGATTCGGCGATCTTTTTTATTACCAATCTTTCATAAGCTTTTAATTTGTTGTCCTCAAATGAAATTACGTTGTCTGGTGGTTTTTGTTGAGAATTATCCATAGTGTTAAAATTAAAAAAAGGTAACTATAATTTAGCATTTTTAAAAATAAAAAGGAAATAAAATAAATCAGATTAATTATGTTACGATCAATTTAGATAAATTAATAAAAAGAACATTTTTATGGGTATATTTTGAATGGACAATAAGGAATAATTTCTGCTATAATCTCAAGACAAAGTAATAAAGGATGATTTATTTTTAAAGATTATTTTAAATGAAAAAATATATTTATTTGGATTATGCGGCTACCACTCCGGTTGATCCGGCAGTGTTAAAAGAAATGCAACCATATTTTTCTGAGCGTTTTAGTAATCCGGGAACAATTTATCAAACGGGACTGGAGATTAAAAGTAAAATAGAAGGGGCGCGTCAGACGGTGGCTGATTTTTTGGGAGCAGATTTTGCAGATGAGATAGTTTTTACCGGTGGCGGAACGGCCAGTATTAATTTAGCCTTAAAGGGAGTGGTGGAAGCGATGGAAGATAAAACAGGAGAGAAAGGGCGTTTAGTTATTAGTGCCATTGAACATCATGCTGTTACTGATAGTGCTAAAAGAATGACGGAAAGAGGTCATACGGTAGCGGTTTTATCGGTGGATAAAAACGGTTTAATTAGTTTAGTCGATTTAAAAAAAACATTTAAGCGAGAAACTTTTTTAGTAAGCATTATGATGGCCAACAATGAAATTGGCACCATTGAGCCGATCAAAAAAATAGGTGTATTATTGAAAAAAGAAAATAAGCAACGAGAAAAAAAAGGGTGGAATAAAATATATTTTCATACGGATGCTTGTCAGGCAACGGGCGCCTTAGATATTAAAGTGAAGGAGTTAGGCGTAGACTTGTTAACTATTAATGGCAGTAAAATTTATGGACCGAAAGGTATTGGTGCTTTATATATTAAAAAAGGGACACCGATAAAGCCTTTATTGGATGGAGGAGGGCAAGAGCGAGGTTTGGTTTCCGGAACGGAAAATGTGCCTGGGATTATGGGTCTGGCTAAAGCGGTGACTTTAGCCCAAAAAAATAGAATAAAAGAAAGTGAGCGACAAACCAAGTTACGTGATTGGTTAATTAATCAAATAAAAAAGGAGATTCCCCGGGTTAGATTAAATGGTCATCCCAGTCGTCGTTTACCTAATAATATCAACATCTCTTTCTTGGATATAGAAGGAGAAGCGATTTTATTACATTTGGACGAAGCCGGTTTTGCGGTGGCAACGGGTTCAGCTTGCACGGCTGATGATTTGGAACCATCTTTTGTTATTTTAGCTTTGGGATTACCACACGAAGTGGCGCACAGTTCCATTAGATTTACTTTGGGTAAATCAACCACTCGAAAAGAATTAGAAAAATTAGTAACGACGCTAAAAAAAACCATTAAGCGTTTAAGGAAAATGTCGCCGGTTAAAGTGAATGAAAAAAAAGTGGCCGAAGCGGTGAAAAAAAAGAAGCGAGATATTTTAATATGGAAAGGGAATAATAAAAAATAATCAGTTAAATAAAAACAATGAGTAAAGTTAAAAATAAAGTTTCCGGGATAAAAAAAGACGGAGTAGACGCTAAAGGAGGGGCTTGGCTTTATTCCGGCGAAGTCAAAAAGCATTTTTTTAATCCAAAAAATTTCGTTGTTAATCCGGAAGGACCGAAAGATTACAATGGTTTAGGTATGGTGGGCTCACCGGCTTGCGGGGATATGATGAAAGTTTGGGTGAAAGTGGATAGAAAAAAAGATAAAGTGGTAAAAATGAAATGGCAAACTTTTGGTTGTGCCAGTGCTATTGCCGCCACTTCTATGCTTTCAGTTATCGTAACAGAAAAAGGAGGAATGTTAACGGAAAAAGCGATGAAAATAAAACCTCAAGATATAACTGATCGTCTAGGTGGGTTGCCTAATCGAAAAATTCATTGTTCCGTTTTGGGAGATAAGGCTTTAAGAAGCGCTATTAATGATTATTATTTAAAAAGTGGTCAAGCGGAGCGGGTAGTGGGAGAAAAAAGCAGAATAATTGATGAAAAGGCTAAGGTCAGTGATCGAGATATTGAAAGGGCGGTATTGGAAGGGGCGACTACTTTGAGTGAGGTGCAAAAGAAGACAAAGGTGGGAGTAGGTAACCCCGCCGTTATTCCCGAAGTAGAAGAATTGATAAAATTTTATCGAGACCAAATTAAATAAAATTAATGTTTTAGTGTAAAAAAGTTGGGTAAATATAAAACAAAATATTCAGCTTATCGTTCCAAAAAAAAACGTCTTATCAATCGGCGGAGAAAAAACTGGAGAAATAATTTTCGCGTTTTATTTTTTCGCTTGGTTCTTTTTATTTTTATACTGATTTGTTTTTGGGTGCTATTTTTTTCTCAATTATTGGAAGTAAAAAAAATAGTGATTGTTAACCAATCAATAGATAAAGAAAAAATTACCCAGGAAATTAAAGCTGAATTAAAAGGGGAATACTGGGGGTTGATTCATAAGAACAATTTAATATTATTAAGCAAGCAAAAAATAAAGGAAAGAATAATTCAAAAATTTGAAAGAGTACGGAGTATTGAAATTATAAAAAAATTTCCTGATACATTAAAAATAAATATTAAAGAAAGAGAAGCTAGACTGATTTGGTGTTTAGGGGATGATTGTTATTTAGTGGATGAAAAAGGACAAGCTTTTTTTCAACTTAATCAAACGCAATTTAATGAACAAAGAGAAGGAAAAATCATAATTAAACAGGGAGGTAATTGGAAGAAGACATTGGAAAATGACAAAAAAGTTTTAACTAAACGACAGATAGCTGTTTGTCAGGAGATAAAAGAGAAAATGGAGGAACTGGTAAAATTAAAATTAAAAGCGGAATTTTCAATTCCCACCAGAATGATTAAAGAAGTGCGCGTAAGCACTGAAGCCGGATGGCAAATATATTTTTCATTTGAACATCCCTTAAAAGATCAGCTAGTGGAATTGAAAGAATTTTTAAAAGAAAAAACACTGGCGGGGGAAATAGATAAGCTTGAATATGTTGATTTAAGAATTAAAGGAAAAATAATTTATCGTTTGCAAGAAAGTGAAACAGAGCAAAAGAGCAAGAAAATATCAGATGAATAATTAAAATGAATATTATTTTATTAATGATTGGTAATAAATTTAGGGCGGTGTTATAATTAAATTAATAAGTTTAATTTGAATAATAAAAATGAAAACAATCAATTACTTTATTTTTTCCGCTTTAGCTTTCATAATAGCCAATAATTTTCATTGGCTAACTTATAATAGTTTTATCCCCAGTTTATTGGATTGGGTTGGTTATTTTCTTTTTTTGGCGGGATTATTTGTTTTAGGGAAGAAAAATAAGCAATAAAAAAGTAATTATTTGCTTAGGAAAAATATAATGAAGAAAAAATACTACATTTATTTATTTTTATCCTTGATTATTTTATTGGCTTTATTTTTGCGTTTAAATCCTATGTTAATCGAGCGAGATTTTTGGTATGACGAAGCTTTTACCGGTATTTTAATGAAATCATCCTGGCGAGAAATGAATCAGTTGATTTTTAATGACGTTCATCCGCCACTTTATTATTGGTTGTTGCGCCTTTGGAAGTCAATTTTTGGAGTGAATCAATTAGGGCTCAGGTCTTTTTCTTTATTATGGGGGATGCTTTTAATTCCTTCCATATATTGGGTGGGTAAAAAAATGTTTGATTTCAGAGTGGGTTTGTTAGCCGCTCTTTTTTGTGCTGTTTCTCCTTTTGCCATTATTTACTCGGAAGAGGCAAGAATGTATGCTTTTTTCTCTTTTTTATTTTTGTGGATGACCTGGTTTTTTTATCAAGCCTTAAAAACCAAACAAAGAAAATATTGGATATATTGGGGAATTTTAGGAGGACTATCATTTTATACTCATTATTTAACTCTTTTTTTCTTGCCGATTTTTTATTTAACAGCTTTACTTTTTCCTTTTAAATTTCCTTTCAAAATTAAAGAGCAGTTTAAAAAGACGGCTAATTTTTGGTGGGGAGCTTTGATTATTATTATATTTTTTGTTACTTGGTTAAAACCTTTTTTGCATCACATTGCTCGCAGAGGGTTGGGTTGGGTAAAAGTAACACAACTAAGTCAGTTACCGGAAACTTTTCAATTTTTTTTCTTAGGTCATCTCCCCGGGAAAATATTAGCGCCAGAACCATTAGGATTTAAAGCTTTTTATTGGGATAAATTTCATTATACTTTCGGTCCTTTTTTGGGAAAAAATTCTTGGGGATTAATAATTTTCAGTTTAATTATCATGGGGGTAAGTTATGCTTGGCTAAAGAAGAGACAGAAAAAAGAAATTACTTTTCTCGCCGTGCTTTCTTTGGGAATATTGATTTTTTTAATTTTACTTTCACAGATGGGGATTAAGCTTTTTGTTGCCCGTTATTTTTTCCCCATAGCGGTGTTGATTTATATCTTATTGGCGGGAATTATTTTTTCTTTACCCGGGAATAATAAAATATTAGTGTTTTTTTTAAGTTTTTTTGCTTTGGTATTGTATTTGCAAAAACCAATGGAATATAAATCTGGTTGGTATCAATTGTTAGCTAATCAAAATAAGGCGTTAACAGAAGCAAAAACAATAATTATTGACAATCCTTTTGACTATGCTTCAGCTCGTTATTATTTGTTCAATAAACAGATAAGGCTTTATAACCAATTTAATCCAAAGCAAGATTTTTCTCTTTGGATTATTATCGATGATGAAAATAAAATTATTGATCCGCAAGAAATAGGGAAGCTGGATAAAGTAGTGGCCATAACTGATTCAGCCGGGAAAGATAATGGGTGCACTTGGAAAGGAAGTGGATTAACGGAAATAGGTAAATTTGGTCAGCTAGTCTTTTGCAAGAAATAAAATAAAAAATCTCAGTGATTTTTATTTGAAAAAATATATTGAACAAGTCAATAATAAGTTAAAATTGTTTTTCTTAAAACAATTTTTTTGGGAATGATTTATTGATAAAAGCAGAACAGAAATCTCAAAAGCGGTTCAGAAAAAAAGAAAAGAGATAAAAACACAAAGGAAAAAGTAAGGGAAAAAACAAAACATAAAAGCAAAA
>CAYMNT010000048.1:0-5558 GCA_964391875.1 uncultured Bdellovibrionales bacterium | reverse complement strand
AAGCTTTGCCGTAGATGCTGAAATACCAAGCTGGGACAATATCGGCAATATTGAAATCACTACTTATCGAATTGAATCAACTTATTCCGATAAACGTCATCCGGATAAGATAAAATTTGCCAAAACTTTAGAGGATGATTTAGGAAGAAGGGATTTTACAGTCAATGCCATCGCCTTATCCCTACGAACCTACAAATCTACTACGAATTTACAAATAGCCAGCGAACAAGATTCTAGCAATGAGCAAAAAAAGATAAACCGCGAACCGATAACTGATAACCGTGAACTAAAAATAGTCGATTTATTTAATGGGCAACAAGACATCAAAAATCAAATTATCCGAGCGGTGGGCAATGCTAACGAGAGGTTTAACGAAGACGCCCTCCGTATGATGCGTGCTATCAGATTTATCTGTCAACTTAGTGAAAAGAATAACTCTTGGAAAATTGAAGAAAAAACATTTAAAGCCATTAAAAAAAATGCTCTTAATTTAAAACATATTTCCTCAGAAAGAATTAAGGATGAATTAGAAAAAATAATTCTCTCAAATTATCCGGCTAAAGGTATCGCTCTTTTGACGAAAACCGGTTTGATGAAATATATTATTCCGGAAATTTATCAAACACTGGATGTGCGCCAAAATCGCCATCATTATCACGGCCCCTATAATACTGTTTACAAACACATGCTAGCCAGCTTGGATAAATGTCCTTCAAAAAAATTGGAAGTGCGCTTAGCCACTTTTCTGCACGACTTAGGTAAACCAAGAAGTAAAAGAGGAGCAGGAGAATTTTCCACTTTTCACGGACACGAATATATCAGTGCTCGATTAACTGAACAAATTATGCAACGCTTGAAATTTCCTCGAAAAGTAATTAATAAAACGGTACTATTGGTGCGTAACCATATGTTTTACTATAATGTGGATGAAGTGGGTGAAAAAGGAGTGAGAAAGGTTATTCGCAAAGTTGGATTGGAAAATATCAACGATTTGATCGATGTACGAATCGGCGATCGATTGGGATCAGGTGTACCCAAGGCCGTTCCCTATAAACTCCGCCATTTTAAATATATGGTGGAAAAAGTTTCTCACGACCCAATATCCGTTGGCCAACTTAAAATTGACGGCCATGATTTAATTAAAAAATTAAAAATAAAACCCGGACCAAAAATCGGAGCTATTCTGGAAGTACTGTTAGCAAAAGTAATTGATGATCCGGGCTTAAACAATAAAGAAAAATTAATTGAATTAGCTGACCGCCTAAAAAACAAGCACCTTAACAAGTTACGTTCTTTAGCCAAAGAAAAAATTACTCACCAAAAAGAAAAAGAAGATCAACAAATTAAAGGAAAATACTGGGTAAAATAAAATTCATAATTTCATCGGATTTTTAACTTAAATTGTTTATTTTTAATTATAAACAATTGACCATTATTGATTAATTCTCTATATTTAAATAAGGATAATAAAAAAATAATATAAAGAACTGGCAAATTATTAAAACGGCTAAACACAGTCAATGGTTGATTTTAATAAGTTAGTTGTTGTTGGATAAAAAATTGGGCCCGTAGCTCAGGGGTTAGAGCAGTCGACTCATAATCGATTGGTCGTAGGTTCAAATCCTACCGGGCCCACCATCATAAAGATAAAAAACATCAAGGATTAATCTATTAAAAAATTTATTTAATAAATTTACCAAGCAATTTCTTTTCCAGCCTAAAATAAATAACAAAATTTTTAATTTTGATTTCATAAAATTATTAAACAACGCAACAAAATGAATCTTCCTCTTAGAAATTCTAAATATTTTGATCGTCACATAAGTCACGGTTTAATCTCACTCTTTACCGGTAAAGCTATTATGAACATTGCCTCCGGTTTTTTTGGAATATTTTTACCCATTTATTTATATGGACTCTTTCATCAAGATGTTAAATATGTCGCTTTTTATTATTTATTAGGTTCATTCACTTATTTTGTTTTTTTAATTTTTGGCGCTAAATTTCTTAACCGCTTCGGCTTCAGAAGGTCACTTCGCATTAGTACTTTACTGGGAGCCACTTATTATTTAGGACTTTATTTTCTCAAAGAAGATAACTTTCTTTTTATGATTCCTTATTTGGTAATTGTGCTTGGTTTATACCGGGTGCTTTATTGGGTTCCTTATCATGTTGATTTTTCCAAATTTACCGGCAAGAAAAATCGGGGAAAAGATATCGGTATGATGGAAGCCACCTTAAGCATTATTGGAGTAATTTCTCCGGTAGCGGCCGGTTTTATCATTAGCCATTTCAGTTACCAAATACTTTTCTTATTAGGTATTATTATTTATCTTACTTCACTTATTCCCTATTTAACTATTCCCCGCACTAAAGAAAAATTCAGTTGGAGTTATAAAAAAACTTGGCAACAATTTTTTTCTAAAAAATATCGGCGAACTATTTTGATTTTTATGGCCGATGGAGCGGAGGGAGCAGTAGGTGGAGTTATCTGGCCAATTTTTATGTTTAATATTTTAGACGGAAGTTATCTTAAAACCGGATTAATCGCCACTGCCGTTATTGGATTGACTATTTTTTTACAATTGACCATGGGACGTTTTTCTGATAACAGTGCAAGGAATAAATCTAAACTTTTAAAATATGGTAGTTTATTCTCTTCTTTGGGTTGGATTTTTAAAATATTTATCGGTTCTTTGGGTCAATTGTTTATTATTGATACTTTACATAAATTTTCTAAAATTGTTTTACAGATACCTTTTGACTCTATTACTTATGAAATAGCAGCTGATCAAGGGCACTACATTGATGAATTTACCGTTTTACATGAAATGGCTATCAGTTTGGGAAGAATATTAATGTATTCAGTCATTATCGGTGCCTTATTTTATATTTCTTTAAGTTGGTTGTTTATTCTAGCCGCCATAGTTTCTGTTTCCTTTAATTTTCTTCGAGAAGAAGGTAAAATGATTAATAGACAAAGTTAATTTATTGTTTTTTTGTTTTTAATTTGTCATACGGGGTATAGTATACCGGCAGTACGCACGCCTCGGGTGCGTGTAGACTGGGTTCAATTCCCGGTACCCCGACCATACAAGACTTTTTATCCAATAAATATTACTTGATGAGAAAGAAAAAATATCAAACCTTGTCTTCGGAAATTGTGCATACGAATCCTTTTTACAAAGTGGAAAAAAATAAATGCACTTATCCTAAGCAACATATCCCGTTATATAAAGAATTGCGTTTTGGAAGATAAAATAAAAATAGCTTTAAATTAATTTAACTTTTAAAATAAACTAATATAAAAAATGAAAGCTTTAATATTAAGTGGGGGGAAAGGAACAAGACTACGTCCAATAACACATACTGGAGCAAAACAATTAGTTCCAGTTGCCAACAAACCTATAATATTTTATGTTATAGAAAATATTGTGGCTACAGGCATTAAAGATATTGGAATTATAATCTCCCCAGAAACAGGAAAAAATATTAAAAAGAATGTCGGCGATGGCAAGCGATGGGGTGTTAATATTAAATATATTGTACAGCAAAATCCCAAGGGCTTAGCTGATGCTGTAAGCGTAGCACAAGGTTTTTTAAAAAAATCGTCATTTCTGATGTATTTGGGAGATAATTTACTAGGAAGTGGTGTCCAGCAATTTCACAAAAAATTTAATAAACACAAGCCGGATGCTTTAATTTTATTAAAGCAAGTGAAAAATCCTTCAAGTTTTGGGGTAGCGGAAGTAAATAAGCGAGGCAGTGTAAAAAATCTGGAAGAAAAACCTGAAACACCCAAGTCAGACTTGGCGTTAGTTGGAGTGTATTTATTTTCTCCAAAAATTCATAAAATCATAAAGTCATTAAAACCTTCACGGCGTGGTGAATTGGAAATTACCGATGCTATTCAAGGACTTATTGATAATAAAAAAAAGGTTATTAGTCATGTTATAAACGATTGGTGGCTGGATACCGGTAAAAAGGATGATTTACTTGAGGCCAACACTATTGTTTTAGATGAATTAATAAAAAGAGACATAAAAGGATCAGTAAGTGAAGATAGCTCTATTGATGGTCGTGTTGTATTGCCAAGTAGTTCTAAAATTATCAATAGTGAAGTTAGGGGACCAGTCATTATAGGCGAAAATGTCACTATCGATAATTCTTTTTTAGGACCATTTACTAGTATTGGCGACGGAGGACAAATACACCATTCTAATGTTGAGCATTGTGTAATTTTAGATGACTGTAAAATAACCGAAATCGATGAATTAAAAGATAGCTTAATTGGCAAGAGAACCATAATTAGCAAGACTAATGGTCGGTCAAGGCACGCTTTGAAACTGATGCTGGGGGACGATTCCGTTGTTGAAGTATAAATAAAAAATACTTCTACATATCCGTCAAGTAGATTTTATTGAAGCTAACTCTGAAATTAACTTCTCTAATAAAAAAACGGTATTGTGTATCTACTATGGAATTATTTACGATTCCCGTTTTTGATGGTGGTGAGACTATCAGAAATTGACCCTATAATAAATACTACTACTCGACCATTAATAAAATTATTAAGGAAAGAAAAATTTGGGAAACTTATTGCGCCGAAGTAAAAATGGAAAAAATAAATGTGGAAATTACCAAGGAAATTTTAAAAACAATAGTTAAAAAAGAAATAACAATTGAATTTATAGAAAATAGGAAGAAACACAATTTGCGTTATACTATTATTTTTTCTAAAATAAAAAATAAATTGGGTTGCGAGTTAAACACTTCCTTTAAGAAAAATATTATCAAAGCCATCCAACGATACCAAGACAACAAATCCTGATAATAGACATTAAGGAAATAAGCCGTAGACATAAAATCATGATTATTCGATCACCTCTCGCCGATCAGATACGTCCGCGAAATTTAGAGGAATTTCAAGGACAAAAACATTTAGTAGGAAAAGGTAAAATTTTAAGAACTTTAATTAAAAACGATCAGATTCCTTCTATAATTTTTTGGGGACCTCCAGGGACAGGAAAAACCACCTTGGCTAAAATTATTGCCGAAAAAACACAGGCTTTTTTTGTTACCCTTTCTGCCGTTACCAGTGGAAAAAAAGATTTGATGACGGTTATAAAAAAAGCTGAAATAAAACAAAAAAATAATCAGCAAACTATTTTGTTTATTGATGAAATTCATCGCTGGAACAAAGCCCAACAAGATGCACTACTTCCCTACGTAGAAAAAGGAACTTTAATTTTAATCGGTGCCACCACGGAGAATCCCAGTTTTAGTATAATTAATGCTTTGATTTCTCGCAGTCGTGTTTTAGTCCTCAAAAAATTATCCTCAAAGACCATTGTTCAAATAATTCAACAAGCTTTTCAGGCAATAAAAATTAGTCCCCTGCCTGATAAAAAAGTGCTTGATTTAATCGCTTATTTTTCCAATGGTGATGCTCGTATAGCTCTCAATACTTTAGAAATATGCCTTAATCAAAAAAAACCTCTTACGATAAATTTGGTTAAAAAAATTCTGCAAAAAAAACATTTGTTTTACGACCGAGC
>CAYMNT010000047.1:0-5604 GCA_964391875.1 uncultured Bdellovibrionales bacterium | reverse complement strand
AACAAAATTGGAAGTGGCTTTGGTGGAAAATATTCAGCGACACAATCTTAGTCCGATAGAAGAAGCGCGGGCTTATAAAAAAATGCAAGATGTTTTTGATTTAACTCAAAGAGAAATAGCTGATAAAGTGGGAAAAAGTCGTAGCACGGTGACCAATGCCATGAGATTACTTCAATTGCCAATGGAAATTCAACGAGCTTTAGAAGAAAATAAAATTAGCGAAGGACATGCGCGTAGTATTTTAGCCATCAAAAATCCTGAAAAACAAAGAGCAATGTTTCAATTAATTTTAAAAAATAAATTAAATGTCAGACAAACGGAAAAAAAGATTCAAGAAGTAACGGTTGGTCGACACAAAAGAAGAATTAATGCCCTTAATCCTCAATTACAGACCTGGCAAGAACAGCTAGCGCAAAAATTGGGCACCAAGGTAAAAATTAAAGAAAGTAAAACGGGGGGACAAATTATAATTGATTATTATTCCACGGAAGAATTAGGAGGGATAATTGAAAAAATAAATTAAAGACAAAATGATTACTATTAAAACTGATGGTGGTTCACGGGGAAATCCCGGACCGGCGGGAATTGGAGCAGTCATTGAAATGGAGGGAAAGATAAAAAAATACGCAGAATTTATTGGCCGAAAAACTAATAATGAAGCGGAATATCAAGCTTTGATTTTTGCCCTAAAAAAATCCAAAAGCTTATTAGGGAAAAAGAAAGCCAAGCAAACGGTGGTAAATTGTTATGCCGATTCAGAATTATTAGTAAAACATTTAACTCATCAATATAAAGTGCAAAATGAAAAAATTCAGCCATTATTTTTAAGTGTCTGGAATTTAATGCTGGATTTTAAAGAAGTAAAAATTAATCACATTAAAAGAGCGGAAAATAAATTGGCTGATCAATTGGCCAATGAAGCAATGGATCAAGCGGATTCAAAATTATTTTAAAAAAATGATTATTTTTTTATTTGGTAAAGAAAAATATTTAATTCAGCAACGCTTAAAAAGGTTGAAAGAGGTTTTTCTCGAACGAAATGAAAAGGCAATGGTGAAAGAAATTGATTTAGAAGAAGATTTTGATTGGCTGGCATTGGAAAGCAGTTTAAATGAGGGAAGTGGATTGTTTGCAGAGAAAAAAATGGTTATCTGGAAAAATGTATTAAGCCTTGATATTGCAAAACAAGGTAAGTTAAAAAATCAACTTCAAGATTTTGAAAAGAATGATAACCAAGCAACCATTTTAATTATTGTTGAACTTCATTCCAAAGAAAGTCGTAGCCAACTATTTACTTATTTAAAAAAAAGAGAGAAAGCGGAGCATTATGAGATTTTAAAGGGGGAAAAATTAAGTCAATGGATTAAACAAAAAGTAGCAGAGTTAAGCGAACAAAAAGTGACTATCAGTGATCGAGCGATTGAAAAATTAGCAAGAATTAATCGGCATGATTTATGGCAACTTAGTCAAGCCTTGCAACAAATGGTAAGTTTTAAGCTTCAAGGCGTGTTGGATTTAGCAGAAGTGGATTATTTTTGTCAGGGAGAAGCAGAAGCTAAAATTTTTGACCTGGTGGATGCCGTTGGAAATGGAAATAAAGGCAGAGCACTGAAACTTAAGAAACAATTAATTGACCAGGGAGAAAATGAGTTTTATATTTTTACTATGATTTTGTTTCAAATTAAAAACTTGATAAAAGTTTCTTTAAGTGTTAAACAAAAGAATAAGACTGCTCGGGAAATCAGTCAACGATTAAAAATGCATCCCTTTGTGATACAAAAAACTTTAGGGCAGTTGAAAAATTTTTCCCTGAAAAAACTTAAAAAAATTTATGCTTTGGCAACTAAATTAGACCTAAAAACCAAAACGGGAGAAGCGACAATGGATCAGGTTTTGGATTATTTTATTATTAAAATCGGAACTATTTAAATTAAACTTATGAAATATAAAGCAACTATTGGAATGGAAGTCCACGTGGAATTAAAAACCAAAAGCAAGATGTTTTGTGGTTGTAAAAATAGCTTGGGGCAGGAGCCGGAGCCCAATGTTAATATTTGTCCGGTTTGTACCGGACAGCCGGGAGCTTTACCGGTTCCCAACGAGAAGGCCATTGAACAGACCATTCAAGCCGGGCTGGCTTTAAATTGTGAAATTGCCAAAGAGTCAAAATTTGATCGAAAAAATTATTTTTATCCGGATTTACCCAAGGGTTATCAAATTTCTCAATATGATCAACCAATTTGTGAAAAGGGTTGGTTGGAACTCAAAGAAGAGGAAGGAGGAGAGAAAATAAAAAAAAGGATAAGAATTAACAGAATTCATTTAGAAGAAGATACGGGGAAACTAACTCACTTTAAAAGCAAACAAGAATCATTGGTTGATTTTAATCGAGCGGGGGTTCCTTTAATGGAATTGGTAACCGAAGCAGATATTAAAACCTCAAAAGAGGCAAGACGTTTTTGTGAAGAGTTAAGATTGGTCATACGCTATCTAAAAATTTCTCCGGCAGATATGGAAAAAGGACAGATGCGTTGCGAGGCAAATATTTCACTTTATCCAGAAGGAGCTGATTATTTATCCGGCACTAAGGTGGAATTAAAAAATCTCAATTCTTTTAAAGCGGTGGAACGGGGAATTGAATATGAAATTAAACGACAAACGGAAATTTTAAATAAAGGAGAGAAAGTAGTCCAAGCTACGCGAGGCTGGGATGAGAGTAAAGGAAAAACTTTTGCTCAACGAGACAAAGAGGAAGCCCATGATTATCGTTATTTTCCTGAACCGGATATTCTACCTTTCAAGTTTAAAAAAGATTATATAGAAAATTTGCGTCGCAGACTTCCTGAATTACCCAATGAAAAACGCACTCGATTTGTTAGACAATTCGGGTTAAAAGAAGAACAAATAGAAGTGTTAATTGCCAATCGTAAATTAACAGATTATTTTGAACAAGTGACCAGTGAATTGGAAGAGTGGGTGGGAGCGGAAGGACACAAGGTTGAAGAACAAGATAGAAATAAAATTTATCAATTAACAGCCAACTATTTGATTACTGAATTAGCTAGGATGGTTTTTGAGAGTAAGTTAACTATGGAAGATTTAAAAATTACAGCGGAAAATTTTGCTGAATTAATAAAAATGATTTATTTGGGAGAAATAAATTCTTCGGGAGCACAAATAATCTTGGAAGAAATGTTTAAAACCGGTGGTGATCCTTCTCAAATTGTCAAAGAAAAAGATTTAGGACAGGTGTCTGATGCCGGAGAATTAGAAAGTATGGTGAATAAAATTTTAGCCGACAATCCATCGGCGGTGGCAGATTTTAAAGCCGGTAAAGAAAATTCCATTAAATTTCTAATGGGACAAGTGATGAAGGAAACTAAAGGTAAAGCTAATCCACCGGTAGTTATGGCCCTGTTGAAAGAAAAAATGAAAGAGTAAATTTTAATAACATATTTTTATAATTTAATTTAATAATTAAAATAAAAAAAATGGAAAAAAATCAACCAATTGTTCATTTGGTGACCGATGACGAAGTCAAAGGTCAGGCTAAAGAGCTTTTTGAACAAATAAAAAACAGCACGGGAAAAGTGCCAAAATGGATGAGAGTAATGGCTAATTGTGAAGATACTTTAGTGGGATTTTTTACTCTTTTTAAATCAGTTATGGATAATGCGCCAGCGGATGAGCTATTAAAATGGAAGATTGCTTACGTAGTCTCAGAAATGAATAAATGTGAGTTTTGTGTAGATGTGACGGTGGCTAAATTATCCAGCTTGGGACTAAATAAGGAAGATATGGAAAATATTGAAAAAGTGTGTAACGAAAAAGAATGTGTGGCCATTGATTATGCACGCGCCACTGCGGAGCATGCCTATAAGATTGATCCGGAATTAATTAAGAAAATGAAGGAAAATTTTTCCGATGAACAAATTGTAGAAATAACCAGTGTAATCGGATTATTTAGTTATATCAACCGTTTTAATGATGCCTTAAAAGTTTTACCGGAAGTTAAATAATATAATAATATAGCTACAGATAGGATCTTTGCAAAGTTTATGGAGCAACTAATAACAATAATATGCGTATTGTTGAATTTATAACAGAAGAAAACTATCATATATACAATCGTGGAACAGACAAAAGAGATATATTTGTAGAGAAGTATGATTATCAAAAATTTTTACTGATAATGCGTGAAATAAATAGTGAATCGCGAAGATTAAATATAAGAGAATTGACAAGAAGAGAAAAGGATAAATCTTGCAAAGGTCCGACCTTTGCAAAAAAAGTTGATGATCAATTAGTTGAAGTCATAGCTTATTGTTTGAATCCTAATCATTACCATTTCATTTTAAAGCAAAAGATTGACGGAGGAATCAGTAAATTTATGCAGAGATTGGGAACATCCTATGTAATGCAATTTAATAAAAGACATAATCGTTCAGGAGCATTATTCCAAGGGAAATTTAAATCGGTACATATTGAAACTAATGAGTATTTGCTGTATTTATCTGTTTATATAAATGCAAATAATTTTATACATGGCTACAGGAGCGATAATAGTTGGCCATATTCTAGTTGGTTGGATTATAGTGGTGGTGTTTGCAAAGGTCCAACCTTTGCATTAACCCCGTTGGGGTTTTGCAAAGGTTGGACCTTTGCATACTACACTTGCGACAAAAGGATTATTTTAGATCAATTTAATGGGGATGCGGATGAATACAAAAAATTTGCAGAAATGAATGCGGAGTATTTAAAAAAGAAGAAGATGTTAATGAAATATTTATTGGAATAAAAATACAGAGATTGAGTTTCTGCAAAAAGTTGTTACAGATTTTATGTGGTCTATTATAAGTTGCAAATCAATATAATTATGAAAGAAAGAATTTGTCATTTTGTTCCTCAAAGTGAGATTAAGGAGGTTGTTGAACGGGAATTTGGGGAAATTAAAAAGGAATTGCAAAAAATGTTTCCCGAGGCCGACATTCAGCATGTCGGCAGTTCGGCGGTGGAAGGAGCTTTGACTAAAAAAGATTTGGATATTACGGTTCGGGTCTCAGCGGAAAATTTTCCAGAGAGCATTGAAAAAATGAGAACAAAATTTTTAGCCGTTCATGAAAATGTTTGGGTGGTGAATGAAGATGAGGGCATGGCAATTTTTAAAGTACGAAATATACCAAAGGAACTGGAAAGTATTGATATTATGTTGGTTGTTAAGGATTCACGATTTGATGAGTATGTTATTTTAAGGGATATATTAAAAAAAGATCCATGTTTGCTTAAAAATTATAATGATTTGAAATCTGAACATCAAGGAAAGCCATACAAGGAATATAGAAAAAACAAAAGTGAGTTGTGGGGGGGGCATGGTTAAAAATATGTGGGAATTTATACAATTACAGCAATTTAAAATTGCAGATATGATATTAAAAAATTGATTTAGGATTATTTCCTTCTTGAAAAGGAAATAATATGGAATTATTTCCTTGTCAAAAAGGAAGTAACGTGAATAAAATTAAAAAATAGAACGAAATTATGAAAGCACAAGAAATTAGACAAAAATATTTGGACTTTATGAAGGAGCGGGGGCATAAAATTGTG
>CAYMNT010000046.1:0-5624 GCA_964391875.1 uncultured Bdellovibrionales bacterium | reverse complement strand
AGAAGCCAAAATTATTGCTATATTCATAAATATTCATATTTATGGATTATACTAACATATTACCCCAGTGATTTCTTTTTTACAAACAATCATCAAATTTAAACCTAAAAGCCTTTTTTACTAAACCGAATTATTAATTTTTAAAACATTAATATACACCAAAAGAAACACTTATTTTCAACACCCCAAAACTTTACAATAGTAAATTTCCTATTATAAAAAGCGCCCCTGCGACACATGGTCCGGAGCGCTTTTTATAAGCATTTTACCTTTTTTATGGGTAATAGAACAGAGATTTCTGCTCTTTTTTGATAAAACAGTTTTAGCTGTTATATTTTCGGTCACTATTCAATTGTAAGGTACTTTTTAATTTTTTATTTTAATTTTATCCTTATTAACATTAAAACTTAGTTTTATTTTATTAATAAAATCTTCATCTTCTTTTTCCAAAATCCAAATATTAGCAATAAAAATAAGACATAAAATGATCAATCCCAAAGAAAATATTCCTTGCTTACTCGCAGTTACCTTATTTAAAAAATTACTTTTCGCTTTAGTACCGGCAATAACCGTAGCCAACATATTTCGCTCTTCTTTTTTTTCTAAATAAGCTAGATATTGCTGGGTGGGAATTTGATAAAAAACACTGATATTATTTTCTCCTTCCGCTTTTATAATTATTGTTTTATCTTTCAGGTTAATTTCTTTCAACGATATTAGGTCCAGATATTGACCCTTTTTTAATTTTGCCAAAGAAAATTCTTTTTCTCCTACCATTACCGTAACATTTTTTATTTCTCCTTCTGTTTTAACATAGGCTAACATCTCATCATCATCAGTTTCTTCCCATGGACGGACAGAAGCATTTTTAATCTTGATAAGTGATTTTTGATTTATACTTATTTTCTTTTCATCTTCCGGATGAGACAGTTCGGAAGAAATTTTTTGAACAATACCTTCCTTCAAGACCGGCGTACCAAAAAATTGCACCGCTATTTTTCTTCGCCTACCATCAATCACTCCCTCGGAAACAGCCACACCAATTTCTCGATATTTATCCAAAAGAATATTATCTCGGTGGGTGGGACTTTTCATCCAAGCTTTATGAACGGCACTAGCCGAAGAAAAATCCATGGCTAAATTTTCACCGGCATATTTATATTGATAGCTAACCTCATCTAACCAATGCCAAGGATCTAATCCGTTGGGTGAGGTGTGAGCAAAATAATTATGCGTCAACATATCTTTGGCTTTTAGTTTTGCTGCTTGTTCTAATAATTCACTTTTTATCAATTGATGTAATCCTCTTTCACTTCTTTCTTGATTAACTTGATTAATAATATTTTGTTGAATTTCATTATTAACTTTAGCTTGAGCAAAAAAAACAAAACTAAACAATCCTATTGTTAAGGTAATGACAACCTGAAGTTTATTATTTTTTATTTTTGTTTTTGTTTCCATTAAGTAATTGATTGATTTTAGCTAAACAAAAAAGGCGATTCACCCCATAAGAATCACCCGTTTTCTTATCTTTCACTTACTATTATACACCCAAAAGATGTCTTTGTCAATCACCACTGCTTAAGTTTTTTCTCAACTTTTAATTTTATTTTATTTAACGGTTTTATGTTTTTCCAATTCTCTGTTTCATTTTTTGTTTAGCAATTTTTTCCAATTGATTTCTTTTGGGAATGGGCAAAAAAACTAAAGCTAAATCGCCATAACGAATGTCCGCATTTTTATAATAAGTCTTGGGATTGTTTACTATTTTATTAATCATTACTTTTTTAACCCATCGATCTAAATATTTATCTATTTGCTTAATGCCTAATGCTCGTTCTAAAATTTTTTGTCCGTTACTTCTCTCTTTCACCTCTTGATTTATTAATCCACCGGTTAAATATTTTTCCGCCCAATTGGGTTTAACTTGTTTAATCCAATCCCTGTTTAATTGTGTCATTTTTTTAAAAACGTTCGCTCCCACCAAGGGAATGGCAAAGTTAATTTCATTAGCGGAAAATCGACTTCTTTCTTGAAAAATTAAACCCTCTTCGGTTAAAAAATGATTAAAGCAAAAACGATCTTTGGTTTTTTTATGGTGTCTTCGCTTCCTTGCTAAATGAAAGAAACCACTCACTAACAATCGCCCCAACCATATTCTATTTTTTCTTAAAACAACCAAAACATCCCAATCGCTCTCTTGCTCAACATTTTTCATCGCTAAAGTTCCCATTAAGAAAAAACCTCTTAAATAGGGAATTCTTTTAGCCCACTCAGACCAACGATAAGCTTGTCTGATTTTATTTATAGCTCTTTTTTCAGATATTAATCTTTTTTCAATGAGGAACTCCTCTCCTTTTAATGCCCAAAAACTTTTTCGGTTAATGATCTTCTGATTATTTAATAGTTTGTTTAATTCATTTCTTATTTCTCTTAAACTACTTTTTTGATTTCTGTTATTCCGACACACCAATTGTTGTTGCACTTCAAAAGTCGTTAATGGGAATTTTAACGCTGAATAATAGGCTAAGGTATAAAGAATATTTTTCTTTAAATAATTCATGCTCAACAACAATTAATTATTTACTTTTTAGCCTCCTAAGATAATCGCTTTTTTACTGACTTTTTACAGCCCTAGGCCTTAAGTGCCTTCCCCGTCCAAGTTTTGGCTTTTTTTAGGTCCTGAGGAATTCCTTCAAAAATAACTTCTCCTCCCAATTTACCCCCTTCCGGTCCCAATTCTATTACCCAATCACTTCCGGTAATCACATCTAAATTATGTTCTATAATAATTACCGAGTGTTCTTCTTTTTTCAATTGATTTAAAACTTTCATTAAATTTTTCACATCTGAAAAATGTAATCCGATGGTCGGCTCATCTAATATATATAATGTTTCCCCTTTAGATTTACGCGCTAACTCCGTAGCTAGTTTAATTCGCTGAGCTTCACCACCGGAAAGTTCTGTGGCACTTTGGCCCAAACGCAAATAGCCCAACCCGACCTTTTTTAAAATGGCTAATTTTCTTTTAATTAATTTACAAGAATTAAAAAAATGATAAGCATAATCAATTTCCATATCTAACACTTGAGCAATATTAACCCCATGATATTCAATCTCAATAATTTTCTTGTTATAGCGGGTGCCTAAACAATGAGGACAAACGGCGTAAACATTATTAAGTAACTGCATTTCTATTTTTTGCACACCTTCCCCCTGACAATATTCACAACGTCCTCCTTTCATATTAAAAGAAAAATGATTGGCCAATAGATTTTTTTTCTTAGCTTCTTTGGTTTGCGCAAAAAGTTTTCTGATGTGAGCGAACACCCCCGTATAGGTAGCTGCGTTGGAACGAGGCGTTTTTCCTATGGGTGCCTGATTGATCATCACTAATTTATTAATTTTATTTACTCCGCTGATTTTTTTACACGCTCCTGTTTTTCCTTGATAATGATGAATTTTCTTTCTTAAATTTTCCGCCAGCACATTCTTAATTAAAGAACTTTTTCCACTTCCGGAAACTCCAGCTATGGTCACCAACTTTCTGCGAGGAATTTTAACTTTTATATTTTTTAGATTATGTTCTTGAGCACCTTCAATAATTATATATTCCTCTTTTCGTTTATTTCTTTTTTTCTTTTTGTTTGTTTCCTTTTTTATATCAATAACACCAAAATTACTTTTTAAATACTGAGCTGTTTCTGTTTTACTTTTTTTTAGCGCCTTAATGGTTCCGGCAAAAACAACCTTGCCCCCATGTTGACCGGCTCCCGGACCAATATCTATTAAGTAATCCGCTTCTTTAATAATCTCTTTATCGTGTTCTACGATAATAATTGAATTACCTGCCCGTTGAAGTTTTCGTAGGGTTTTAATTAATTTTTTAGTATCACGAGAATGAAGACCGATGGATGGCTCATCCAATACATAAATAACGTCCGAGAGACCACTGTTTAATTGTGTCGCCAGTCTTATTCTTTGCGTTTCTCCTCCGGAGAGAGAAGTAACCGGTCGATCCATGGTTAAATAATCCAAACCAACCTCAATTAAAGGACTAATCCTTTTAATCATTTCTTTTAAAATCACTGTGATAGTTTTTTCTTTTAAGGTTTTTTGCTTAATGTTCTTTTTAATTTCTTCTTGAAAAATAGTTTTTAAATCTCTTAATTCTTTTTTAACTAATTGATTGATTGTATAATTAAATAATTTTATCCTTAAATATTCCACCCGTAATCTGTTCCCTTGACAATTCGGACAAGTTTTTTCCGTTAGATATTTTTCCATTTCCCGTTGAGTTAATCCGGAAGAATTTTCTTGCCACCTTCTTTCTAGCTCCTTTCCAATTCCTTTAAAATAACGCTCCTCCGAGAAACCTTCTTTTTTACTTAGCCACAAAGGATTATCTTTATCGCCAAAAAATATTTTTTCTAAGGTGTTTGAGCTAATGTTTTTCACCGGTTGATTTAATTGAAACTTATATTGTTTGGCAAGTTTTTTAAGAATTAATTCTTGCTCGGTTTTTTTTCTTCCTCTGTTTACTTTTATTTGGCTCCAAGGTCTAATAGCGCCCTCATTAAAGGAAATTTTTTGATTAGGAATAATTTTATTTATATCCGCTAAATAGACCTTACCCAATCCCGAACAACGCTGACATGCTCCCTTGGGAGAATTAAAGGAAAAATTACCGGGAGAAAGTTCCCCTAAACGAAAACCGCATTGAACACAAAAAAAGTTTTGACTAAAAATTAATCTCCTTTTGTCATCGATTAATAAAGAAGCTTGTCCTTTTGATAAATTAGCGGCTACTCGCAAAGAATCAATAAAACGTTCTTTGTCAAATCTATTTCTTTGCAAAACCATATGATCAACCACTACTTCAACTTTTATCCCGTTTTTAAATTTTTCTTTTAGCGCCCTTTCCACTAAATAATTCTTTTCGGCTATTCTCACTCTGGCATATCCATGATTAGCAATGGCTTTAATTTTTTTATAAGTATCTTTTTGTTTTTTGTCCCAAACGGCCAACACTTTTAAAACCGTTTTATTCTTTAATTCTTTAATTTTTTCAATCAATTCTTGTTCATCTTGCTTGATTAGTTTTATTTTACATTTAGGACAAAAAGGTTCCCCAAACTCCGCCATTAATTTTCTTAAAAAACGATAGTTTTCCGTTAGCGTGCCCACCGTGGAACGAGGATTAACGGCGGTGGTTTTTTGAGTTAACGCTACCGCCGGAGAAAGGTTTTCAATTCTTCGAATGTTAGGTTTTTTTATTTCTCCTAAAAAAAATCTAGCGCTGGAAGAAAGACTTTCCGCATAACGTCTAAAGCCCTCCGCATAAATAGTATCAAAAGCTAAGGATGATTTTCCACTCCCGGAAACTCCGGTGATTACCACCAATTTATGTTTGGGAATTTCAATATTTATTTTTTTAAGGTTATTTTGAGATGCTCCAAAAACCCCTATGAACTCTTTATTTTTCATTTTTAGTCTATTTTATGTTTAAAAAGGACTAACTGAGGATGAAGTGTACCACCAAAACAACAGCTTGTCCAGATAAATCTTAACTCAATAATTAATTATTCTTTATTATATTTATCTGCAATCAAATCAACCACCAT
>CAYMNT010000045.1:0-5625 GCA_964391875.1 uncultured Bdellovibrionales bacterium | reverse complement strand
CAATTAAAGAAAATATACCTTAAAGAAACCGGTGAATTACCGATTGAAATAACCAGCGTTAGAAAATTAAAAGAAAATCAAATAAATATGATTAAGGAAAAAATAGCTCAAAAGAACAATCTTTCGCCGGAAAAAATTATTATCAGTAATGTAATAAAAAATGAAATTAAGGGAGGATTGATTGTTAGAATTAAAGATCAAATAATAGATGGGAGCTTAAAAGGGAAAATGGCTAAATTAAAAAAAGCGTTAAAATAAGTAAAATTATAAATAGTTTTATTAAAAGGTAATTCGTAAATAAAAAAATGAACAAAGATTACATTGTTGAACAACTTAAACGTCAAATTTCAGAAACAGACATTTCTGCGGAAACTAAAAAAGTGGGGACAGTTATAGAAGTGGGAGATGGTATTGCTTACATTGTCGGGCTAGATGATGTGATGATGGCAGAAATGGTTAAATTTGAGTTAACGGAAGGGTCAAGTGAACAAGAGCTATATGGAGTAACTTTTAACTTGGAGGATGGACAAGTGGGAGTGATCATTATTGGAAATGATTCATTAATCAAAGAAGGAACTCAAGTTGTTTCTACCGGGAATATTCTATCGGTACCGGTAAGCGATGAAATTATTGGTCGAGTAGTTAATCCTTTAGGAGAAGCTATTGATGGAGAAGCTTCAATAAAAACTGAAGAGTTTTATCCCTTAGAGAAAAAAGCGCCAGGAGTAATGGCCAGAGAAGGAGTAAGTCAACCACTGCAAACGGGAATAAAAGCGATTGATTCAATGATTCCCATTGGGAAAGGTCAGCGAGAATTGATTATTGGTGATCGGCAAACCGGAAAAACGGCTATTGCCATAGATACCATTATCAATCAAAAGGAAGAAGATGTTATTTGTATTTACGTTGCTATCGGTCAAAAAAAATCAAAAATAGCGCAAATTGTTGCTCAACTTAAAAAACATAACGCTATGAAGCATACCATTGTGGTGGTGGCGGGAGCTTCTGATCCGGCAGCTTATTCTTATTTTGCTCCCTATGCCGGATGTGCCATCGGAGAATATTTTATGGACCAAGGTAAGGATGTTTTAGTTGTTTACGATGATCTTTCCAAACATGCTTGGGCTTATCGACAAATTTCATTGTTATTGCGACGTCCACCGGGAAGAGAAGCTTATCCGGGAGATGTTTTTTATTTGCATTCACGTTTATTGGAGCGAGCGGCAAAATTAAATAAAGACAATAAAGGAGGATCTTTAACGGCTCTACCGATTATTGAAACTCAAATGGGAGATATTTCTGCTTATATTCCCACCAATGTTATTTCTATTACCGACGGACAAATATTTTTAGAATCAGATTTATTTTATCAGGGAATTCGTCCGGCAATTAGTGTGGGACTTTCCGTTTCTCGAGTGGGATCAGCGGCTCAGATTAAGGCGATGAAGAAAGTGGCCGGTAAGGTTAAGTTAGAATTAGCTCAATTCAGAGAATTAGAAGCTTTTACTAAGTTTGGTTCAGACTTAGATAAAAAAACCAAACAAAGAATTGAACGAGGATACCGAACAATCGCTGTATTAAAACAAGACCAATATGAATCGTTATCAGTAATGGAGCAGGTGGTGGTAATGTGGGCGTTAACCAATGGTTATATTGATGATGTTCCGGTGAAAAAAGTAAAGAATTGGGAAAAAGGGTTAATTGAATATGTCCATGAGTCAGCTCAGGATTTATTGGATGAGATTAAAGAGGAAAATGATATTAGTGAAAATATTGAAAATAAATTAAAAAAAGTATTAACCGATTATCAGGAAATTACTCGAGATAAATTTACTAAAAAAAAGGAAAAAGAGGATTTAATTGATAAAAAATAGATTAAAATGGCTAAAGGAACAAAGGAAATTCAAAGAAGAATAAAATCCATTAATAATACGCGTAAAATTACTCGTGCGATGGAAATGGTGGCAGCGGCCAAAATGAAGAAAGAAGTTAATCGAGTGTTAGCTATTCGTGCTTATGCTACTACGGCCTGGGGAGTGTTGACTAATTTATCGCGGGCTTTTTCAAAGTATAAGCATGGTTTATTGGAGGTAAGAGAAGTAAAAAAGATATTAATTGTCTTAATCAGTTCTAATCGTGGGTTATGTGGCGCCTATAACGCACAGATTATAAAAAAGACAATAGAACAAGTGACGGATCCAAAATATTTAAAAATTAATCGCAGAGGGGATGAAAAAATTAAATCAAAAATTCCCAATGATGAATTAATTTTTGATTTTATCAGTGTGGGTAAAAAGGGTTTCAATCAATTAAAGAAAATGAAAAAAAAGGTGATTGCTCATTTCGAAGAATTAAATTATTTACCTAGTTTTGAGGCGGTTTATCCTTTAGCTAAAATTGTTATAAATGATTATAAAGATAAAAAATATGATAAAGTGGTTGTTGCCTATACCGATTATAAAAATCCATTGGTACAAGAACCAAAATTAAGACAGCTTTTACCTATTTCAAAAATAGATTTAGAAAAGCAAATTGAAGAGATGAGTAGAGAAGAAGAAGGAGTAACGATTTCCGAAGAAACGGAGGTCATCATTGATTATAAAATAGAGCCCAAGCCTCAAAAAGTATTAACTTATATGCTACCACGTTTAGTTGAAATGCAACTCTATCATACCATTTTGGAGTCTAACGCTTCCAAGGAATCGGCTAGGATGGTTGCGATGAAAAATGCAACGGAAGCGGCCGGTGAAATGATAGGTGATTTGGAATATACTTATAACCAAATTCGTCAAATGAGTATTACACAAGAAATTGCTGAAATTACTTCCGGGCGAGTAGCCTTAGAATAAAGGTATTTATAATAAAATAATAAATTAATATATTAACCAATAATAAAGATTATGAATAAAGGAAAAATAACTCAAGTAATCGGTCCTGTGGTAGATGTAAAATTCTCTGAAAAATTACCGGCTATTAACAATGCTTTGGAGGTGCCATTAACTGAACAGAAGAAATTAGTACTGGAAGTATCACAGCATCTGGGTTCTTCACAGGTGCGGACTATCGCCATGGATTCAACGGAAGGACTGAAAAGAAAAACAGAAGTAATAGATACGGGTGCTCCAATTTCTGTACCGGTAGGAGAAGGTGTTTTGGGGAGGATGTTAGATGTATTAGGACAACCAATTGACGGAAAAGGAGAAATAAAAGCAAAAAAGAAATTGTCTATCCATCGATCAGCTCCTAAGTTTAAAAATCAGTCTACCGAGGTTAAAATCTTTGAAACGGGAATAAAAGTCATTGATCTTATTTGTCCTTTTTTAGCTGGAGGAAAGGTGGGTTTATTTGGTGGAGCGGGAGTAGGAAAAACAGTTTTAATCCAAGAGTTAATTAGAAATATTGCTCAGGTTCATGGTGGTTATTCGGTTTTTGCGGGAGTAGGGGAACGAACAAGAGAAGGAAACGATCTTTATAATGAAATGGTAGAATCGGGAGTATTAGATAAAACCTCTTTAGTTTTTGGGCAAATGAACGAACCACCCGGAGCACGACAAAGGGTGGCTTTGACCGGATTGTCTATGGCGGAATATTTTAGAGATGAAGAAAAAAGAGATGTTTTATTGTTTATTGATAACATCTTTCGTTTCACTCAAGCCGGATCGGAAGTGTCAGCTTTATTGGGTAGAATTCCTTCAGCTGTTGGTTATCAGCCAACCTTGGCAGAAGATATAGGAAAACTTCAAGAAAGAATTACTTCAACTAAAGACGGTTCAATTACTTCAGTACAGGCAGTTTATGTTCCGGCAGATGATTTAACTGATCCGGCTCCAGCCACCACCTTTGCGCATCTTGATTCAACGGTGGTCTTATCCAGGACTATATCAGAAATAGGTATTTATCCGGCAGTTGATCCATTGGACTCATCTTCTACTGTGTTAGACCCCAAGATTGTTGGAAAAGAACATTACGAGACTGCTCAAGAAGTACAACGAGTATTACAGAAATATAAAGATTTACAAGATATTATAGCTATCCTGGGAATGGAGGAATTATCAGATGAAGATAAAATAATTGTTTCTCGTGCTAGGAAAATTCAACAATTTTTATCTCAGCCGTTTTTTGTGGCAGAGCAATTTACCGGAACTAAAGGAAAATATGTTTCACTAAAAGACACCATTAAGGGTTTTCGGGAAATTTTAGATGGAAAACATGACAAAAGAGCAGAAACTGATTTTTATATGAAGGGCTCAATTGACGAAGTAAAAAGTAAATAACTTTAGAAAATAGTTGTTAATTAAAATACTTTATGGATAAATTAATTCTAAAAATAATTACTCCGGAAAGGGTAATTTTAGAAAAAAAAACTGAATGGGTGACTTTGCCCACCAGAGATAATGGAGAAATTACTATTTTACCAGATCATGTGCCATACTTGACGGTTTTGGAACCCGGGTTAATTGAAGGAAAAACTAAACAGGAAAATATTTCCGTTGCAATTTCCGGAGGTTTTTTGGAATTTCATAATAATCAAGTAACTATTTTAGCAGACACAGCAGAACGAGCGGAAGAGATAGATTTAGCTCGAGCGGAAAAAGCCAGAAAGAAAGCGGAAGAAATGATGAGAGTGAAGCGAAAAAGTTTGGATGAAAAACAATATGCCATAATGCTTAGTCAATTAAAAAAACAAACAGTGAGAATTAAGCTAGCTAAGCGCAGATAGCTGTGCTGAGAATTAGTTTTTGTTTTATTTTTTAACCTTTATAATTTTAATAAAGTTTTTTGTTCTTCCTCCGATGGATAATTGCCAAGCGGGGTTTTTGAATAGTTGAGAATTAGTGGAAGTGTAATTTTTTCTAGTTAATCCGGTTGGAATATTTTTGCCAACAACGGAAAATGGTTTATGAATCATGCCACGACGAGTAAAAACAAAATAATCTAATTGAGTGTAATCCAAGTTTATTTTACGAGCGGTAATGCAACGACCGATAAAAAATTGGCAGAGACCGTCCCGATCGGACCAGGCTACTAAATTTTTTGCATTGGGTTGAGAATTTAAATATTGCGCTGCTTCATAAATACCATAACCCCAAGAATCGGTAACAACATATTCTTTTGGTAAAAGAAAATTTTCGTAATTAAAGTAATGAGGCTTAATTTTCCAAAGAGAATATAATTGAGGGAGTATTATTAAAATTAAAGAAAAAACCAGGGGTAAAATTTTAATTGAAACAAGGAAAGAAAGGCGAGTTTTTAAATAATCATAAACTTGGTTGAAAAAAATAGCCGTAATAAAGCCAAAGAGTGGGTAAAGTAATAAACCATAGCGGATATTAACGAAAATATTTGAAAGAAATCCTCCGATAAAGAAAACAAAAGGCAAAAGAGAAATTAAAGTAATAATTGATGAATAAGGTGATTTTTTTGACCGAAATAACATAAACCAGCTAAGGGGAAGAGAAAAAATAATCAAAGGATGGAGTGAGAAAAATAAATTTTGAGCTTGAATAGCTAGAATAAAAAGTATTCTTAACCAGGTGGGATAGTGAGAAAGCTGAGGAAAAGACAGACGGCCACTGTTTCGGCTTACTTCTAAAATATTATCTAAAGGAAAAAGGGAAGTATTGG
>CAYMNT010000044.1:0-5789 GCA_964391875.1 uncultured Bdellovibrionales bacterium | reverse complement strand
GAGAAAAATAAATATTGGTTAATTTGGCGAAGAGGAACAGATATATTTTAAAATTATTAAAATTTAACGGGCGACTACAAAAAAAACCATCAAACTGATGATTTTTTTTATTTTTTCTATAAAAGAAAAAATTAGCGTATAAGAAATTTTTTCTGTTTACTTAAGTCAATAAAATCATCGGCACTCTCCAGCAACAAATGAGAACAGCTTTCTTTGAAAGCCATAATCTCTACACGAATTCCTTTGGTATATTGAAGATATTTAATAAGCGGTTCATAATCACCATCACCACTCACTAAAACAATCACGTCTAAGTTGTTTGCCAATTTAATGGCATCAATGGCGATGCCGACATCCCAATCTCCCTTTTTCATTCCACCCTTGAAAATTTGTAAATCTTTTGATTTTATTTCAAAACCAGCTTTTTCCAATGATTCAAAAAATTTATCTTCTGTACCACCTTCTGTTTTTATTCCATAACCAATGGCTCTGATTAATTTTCGCCCGGAAACCGCTGCCTTAATAATTTCTTTAAAATTGGTTTTTTTATTATGAATAACTCGGGCACTGTAGTACATATTTTGAATATCTACCAAAAGACCAACTCGTTGATCTGAAAATTTTGACATATAGTTTTTTTAAAAAATTAAGTGTGCAATACAGCTGATTTTTAAAATACTCAGCTGATTTACGTTTTATAAAATAAAGTTATCTAATACAAAGAATAGCAATTAGCTTTTTAAACCTAACAACTTAGTTATCTTTTTATATTTTTTTTCATCATTAACTTGAAGATATTTGAGAAGTTTTTTTCGTTTAGAAATCATACTTAAAAGTCCTTTTCTTGAGTGATTATCTTTGGGACTTTTTTTTAAATGTTTTACCAAATCTTTAATACGACGAGTGAAAATAGCGATTTGTACTTCGGCACTACCGGAATCTTTACTGTGTTGTTGGTAATTTTTAATGGTATTTTTTTTCTGTCTTGCTGTAAGGGTCATTTGGTTGTTTACCTTTTTACCGTGTCTGAGACTCGAGTAAAAAAGTTATAATTTATTGATTTATTGTTACATTAAATAACGGAATAAGAATAACAGGAAAAATTGTTTTTGACAAGAGTGTTTAGTGAAAGACTTAATCTTTTGGTAAACAAGTCAAAAAAACAAAACTATGTTACAATAAAAAAACAGAAAAAATGAGCCAACCTTTCTTTTTAATGAGACTAAGGTTGAATTTTAAATAATCAATAAAAAAATAATAATCAACGAACAGATAAAAATATGTCAGAGTCACAATTAATTTGGGAAATAACAGCTCAAGAAAATAGAAACAGAGAAAAAAAGAGGTTGATTCTAAGATTGTTTTTTTGGTTATCAAGCGGATTATTGTTGGTTTTCTTTATAGGTTTCGAAAAAGAAGCTTGGTTTAGTTTTTTAGCCTTTATTTTGATAATATTAGGAGCGCATATTACTCTTTTAATAATGAATCATTTTAATAAATATCCCAATCGAAGTTATTCACTAACGGAAGAAAAACTTTGCGTTGGAGAAAATGAAATTGAACAATGTTATCAATGGAGTGATTTTGAATGTTTTTATGAAGCACCGGGTGCGAAAAATAAATTCTTATTGGGGGAACAATTAAGGAGGAGGCTAAGACTAGACAGCATAGATAAACAAACAAAAAAACCTTTTTATCTTGAGTTTAAAACTAAACCCGGTCGGCAAAAAATAAAAAAAGAAGTTTTGGTTATTTATGCCGAACCGGATAATGTTAAACAAGTTTTTGATTTTTTGTCTGAAAAGATCAAGCGGAAGGAAAAAATATGGGGCGGATTGGTTAATTATCGTTTTAAATAATATGATGATTTAAATATTTCTCAATTTAAGATGACTGATTTACTTAATCAATTAAATGATAAGCAAAAAGAAGCGGTACTTCAAACTGAAGGACCAGTTTTAATTTTGGCCGGAGCGGGGAGTGGTAAGACGAGAGCCTTGACTTTTCGAGTAGCCTATTTGATTCAAGAAAAAAATATTTTGCCCAGAAATATTTTGGCGGTTACTTTCACCAATAAAGCAGCGGGGGAGATGTTAATGCGGATTAAACAATTACTTAAATTGCCGGAAGAAATATCATTTTATGCAACTAAATTACCCTACGTAGGAACTTTTCACTCCATCGGAGCGCAAATTTTACGAAAAGAAATTGAAGTTTTTGGCTATAATCATAATTTTGTTATTTATGACGACCAAGACCAATTGGTTTTAATGAAAAGAACAATGAAAGCGTTGGAAATATCTCCAGAAGAAATTAAGCCCCAAGCCATTTTAAATGCTATTTCTAAAGCTAAAAATCAGTTGATTGACGAGGAAGATTTTGAGAAGCAAACCGGTAATTTTTACGAAGAGCAGGTAGCTCGTTGTTATCATTATTACGCCAATGAATTAAAAAAAGTAAATGCTTTAGATTTTGATGATTTGATTTATTTAACGGTTAAATTATTTCAGCAATATCCCAAGAAATTAGAATATTATCAAGATATTTTTCGGTATATTATGGTGGATGAATATCAAGACACTAATCATGCACAGTATATTTTACTGAAACTTTTAGCTCAAAAGCGTCAAAATATTTGCGTAGTGGGAGATGATTTTCAATCAGTTTATATGTGGCGAGGAGCGGAAGTGCAAAATATTCTTAATTTTGAAAAAGATTATGCTCGAGCCAGGGTGATTTTACTGGAACAAAATTATCGGAGTAGTCAGCATATTCTAGAAGCGGCGCATAATGTAATAGAGAAAAATGTTAATCAAAAAAAGAAAAAATTATGGACGAAAAATACCGCAGGCGAGTTGTTAACTCTTTATGAGGCCAGTAACGAAAAAGATGAAGCACAGTTCATTGTTAATGAGATTAAACAATTGACGACTGGGGAGGAAATGGAAAAAGAGGAAAAGAAAAGATTATTTTTTAGCGATTTTGCCGTGCTTTATCGTACTAACGCTCAATCACGTGCTTTGGAAGAAGCTTTTCTGAAAGAAAATATTCCTTATAAAATTGTTGGAGGGATTAAATTTTATCAACGAAAGGAGATAAAAGATATTTTAGCTTATCTATATTTTTTATCTAATCCTAAAGACGCAATAAGTTTCAAACGAATAGTTAATGTTCCGGGAAGAGGCTTGGGAGAAAAAACGGTAGAAAAACTTCTCCAATTAACACATCATCAAGAAGGAGATATTTTACGAACCATTAAAAATTTAGACGGGAAACCGGCCAAAGATAAAAAGAAAAAGACAACTTTATTGCAAAAAAATAAAATAATAGCCTTGCAATCATTTGGGAACATGATAGAACGGTTAAGAGAGTTTGCTCAAAATAATTCAGTGACTAAAATAATAGAGAAAATATATAAAGAGAGTGGCTATGAAATAATGTTAAATAAATTAGGGGAAGAAGGAGAAATAAGAAAAGAAAATATAATGGAATTACTGACGGTGGCGGGAAAATATGATAAACAAGAGAAGTTAGATAAAAATGAAGAATTATTTTTAGAAATTAATCAAGCTACAGACATTCAAAATCAATCTTTAATGAATTTTTTAGAGGAAGTGGCTTTAGTTTCTCAAACCGATAGAGATTTGGAAGGGAAAAAAGTGGTGCATCTTATGACTATGCACGCAGCTAAAGGCCTAGAATATGAAGTGGTTTTTATTGCCGGGATGGAGGAAGGTTTATTTCCTCATTCTCGGGCCACTTTTAATGAGAAAGAGTTAGAGGAAGAACGAAGACTTTGTTATGTGGCTATTACTCGAGCTAAAAGTAAGGCTTATCTTTTATTTACTCAGACACGAAATATTTATGGAACAATGCAAGTTTCTACGCGGTCCCGTTTTATTGATGAGATTGACAATAAATTGTTTAAAGAGATTTATCATCAAGAAGAGGATGATGGTTGGGAGAATAATTGGAAAAAAAGTAACGCTGATTTTTTAACGGAGGAAGTTGACTTAGCCTTAAAGAAAACAGAAACCTTTAAAAATGAAATTAAATTAACGAAAAAACTTTCCGCCACAGAATACCCATCAAAAAATAAGACGAAAGAAATTAAATTGATCAAATTTAAAGATGGAACCCAGGTATTACATCATCAATTCGGTAAAGGGATTACCGTTACCAGCGATGCTGATACGGTAACGGTGGCTTTCCCTAAAATTGGAGTTAAAAAATTATCTAAAGCGATAGCCAACTTGAAAAAGATTTAGTAGACTAAAGTTGTCTTTGTGAATAATAATAAATCAGATAAATATAAATAAAATGAAAAAAATACTACTGATTTTGGGAGGGGTATTATTTTTCGTTTTTACGGCTCAAGCCGGTTGGTTTAGTTCTCGCCAACTTAATTTTTCTGGTGATAAAATTATTACGCTTAATGATGATGGATATTTTCATGAGCAAATAGTTACTTCCGCCACAACGGTAAAAGATTTTTTCAATGAGCAAAAACTTGAAATTGAAGAAGAAGATGTGTTTTTTCCTCCCGCTGAAGCTAAAATATTTCCCGGAATGATTATTAATGTCCGACGAGCCATTCCAATTAAAATAATAGTGGACGGGGGAAGAATTGAAAAAAAAGTATTAGCCGATAATATTAAAGAGGCTTTGGGAGAAAGTGGGGTGACTTTAAGTCATTTAGACAAAGTATCTCCCGCAATAAACAGTCCTTTGGTGGCGGGGGCTAAAATTGAAGTAACCCGCATTGAAGTGGAAGAAAAAATTGAAAAGAAAGAATTAAAATTTAAAATTATTGAGAAAAAAGATAAAAATTTAGCTTGGCGAAAAAAGAAAGTAAAACAAAAAGGAGAGAAGGGGGTGGAAGAAATAAAATATAAGATCACCTACAAAGACGGAAAACAAGTTTCTAAAAAAAAGTTATCCGGTAAAATTACTAAAAAGCCGATTGATGAAATTGTGGTTACGGGAACTAAAATAAAAGTAGGTAAAAGCAAAGTGGGTATTGCCAGTTGGTATGCCTATACGGGGACTATGGCCTGCGCCTCACGAATGTTTCCCCGAGGAACTTGGTTGAGGGTGACCAACAAGGAAAATGGGCGACAAGTTTTTGTGGTAGTAAATGATTATGGCCCACAACAAGGAACCGGTAAAATTATTGACTTGGATAAAGTAGCCTTTCAAAAAATAGCGCCTATTGGTAAAGGAGTGGTTAAAGTGAAAGTAGAAGAAATTTTGTAAGCATAAAAATTGGAAAATTATTTTATCGATTAACTTCCCGTATCCTTAGATTTTTTAGCGGTAATTCTATAAAATTGATTAAAACCGATCATAAACACAATCGCCAACACCAAATTTACTTGCCAATATTGAAAAATTTGTAACATATTTTTGATATATCTTTAAAATTAATTAATATTTTTTTTAAAAAACCCAACTACCCCTCCACTTCCTTATATGGTTATAAGGAAGTGGGGTATTACCTAGGTCAAATCTCATTAATTCTATCGGCTTATGCAGATCAAAGATGTAGAACCAATTTTGTACTGTTAAGGTTAAAAAGAAACTTCCGAAAGGATTGGTTTTATTAATCTTAATCAATAGTATTTTTTAATTTCAGCTACTTAAATTAACCAATGAACCGGGCTACAAGCCCGCTCCAGCGCAAAAAACTCTCAAATATATTTTTTAGCAACTATGACCCGAAGCCGTAACCGCGAATTTTCCAAATTGCTTTTTTACTATATAAAAAAAGTCCCTTAAACTCAAGTGAC
>CAYMNT010000043.1:0-6131 GCA_964391875.1 uncultured Bdellovibrionales bacterium | reverse complement strand
CCCGGGTGTTTTATCATTATTGGAAATTTGCGAAAAAATATAAATGGCAATATCTAATTGTTTTAGTTTTTCATACGATTGGTAGTGTTTTACTATTTGTAATTAATCCATTATTTTATAAAAAAATTATTAATTTGATGAATAGTGGAACAGATTTTGATGTTATTTGGAATATATTATTAACAATTTCATTTTTAGCTATGGCTATTCTGAGCGTGTTGTTAATTATTCAAATCAATTCCGGAAATACAATTCATCTTGGAATTAATATATTATATTGGCATGTAATTACCGGAATTATTATGACAGTGATAACTTTATTTCATATGGGTTGGCATTGGCGGTATTATAAGAATTTGTTTAAGTGAAATCATAAAAAATAAATTGAAACATACGCAATTAAAAAATAAAAAAAAGCGAAGTCACAAGTAATGTTACAAAAAAATCTAAAAAAGATTAATAAAAAAACATATCTAGTTCTGCAGAAAATATATAACAAAATAATATTATTGCGCCTTAGTGAACATTTTGGCGTTTTAAACAAAAAGTATGATTATTACAATTACAGGAAACCCAGACTCCGGTAAAAGTACACTTGGTAAAAAACTGGCAAAAAAACTTGGATATAAGCGATATTATATTGGCCAAATACGTCGTGATGAAGCAAAAAAAAATGGGTATGACATTGGAAGAATATAACACCTATGGAGAAAAACATCCAGAGACGGATCTTGATGTAGACAACTATCAAAAACAATTGGGTCAAACACAAGATAATTTTATTATGGAAGGTCGTACAAGTTGGTTTTTAATACCACAATCGCTAAAATTATACATTAAGGTTAGCGCACAAGAGGGCGCGCGTCGTATTTTTCAGGATCTGCAAAAAGAAAACAAGCGGAATGAAAGTAAAAATATCAATACAATAGAAGAGTTGATACAAAAAAATAAAAAACGAATGAAAAGTGATGATTTGCGATATAAAAAATATTAAAACAAGGATTGTTTTGATGAAAGCAACTTTGATTTTGTTATTGATACAACCAATCTTACAATTGATGAGGCATACACACAGGTATTGGATTTTATACAAAAGCTTGACAAATAATTTTGATTGATTTAGAATGGCAGTTAGTAAATTAACGATTGATTATTTAAGAAGGTTTAGGTGAAGAATTCCAGCACTTGGACAGATAGGGATAAAGCACCTTCGTTTTTTTTGTTTAATAAAAAAAATCAATCTACTAATATATTTATGAGTCAAAATAATAATAAGGAAAAAGAAATAGTAAAAATGGAGGGAGAAGTTACTGAACTTTTACCCAGTACTAAATTTAGGGTGAAGTTAGAAAATGGTCATATTATTTTGGCGCATATCTCCGGTAAAATGAGAATCCATTTTATTAAATTGATGCCGGGAGATAAAGTGGAATTAGAAATGAGTCCCTATGATTTATCTAAAGGAAGAATAACTCGTCGACTTTAATTTGTTTGTTATTAGTGTCAAATATTAATTTTATTAATATGAAAGTGCAAGCTTCGGTAAAAAAGAGATGTCCCAAATGTAAAATTGTTAAACGTAAAGGCAGAGTTTATGTTATTTGTCAAAATCCGAAACACAAACAAAGACAAGGATAGTTTAAAATCATAATTTTAAAATTGTGGCTGTAAGAATTGCGGGAGTTAATCTTCCCGATGAAAAAAGAATAGTAATCGCACTAACCTATATTTATGGGATTGGTCGATCTCAAGCTGATAAGATTTTAGCTAAGTTAAAAATAGACAAGGAGCTCAGGGCTAAAAAATTAACGGCTGATGATTTGAATCGCTTGAGAGCGGAAGTGGAGGATAATTATATTCTGGAAGGAGAGTTAAAAAGACAAAAATTGATGAATATCAAACGGTTGAAGGAAATTGGTAGTTATCGAGGTATGCGTCATAGTCGTAGCTTGCCGGTACGAGGACAACGCACCAAGACAAATACTAGGACGGTAAGAGGTAATAAACGAGTAACCATGGGAAGTGGTAAACGAAGCGTAGAAAAAACCTAGAAGAAATGATGAGCGGGGAATTATTTAAGTGATTTAATTATATTTAAAAATGTCTGACGAAAAAAAGAAAAAAGATTTAACCGATTCAGATTTGACAAAGGTCAAAGAAGAGCAAAGCGATGATAACGCTTCAGCGAAAGTTGTGGCCAAGGAAGTAGCTAGACAAAAAGAAACACCGGAAGACAAAGAAGAACGGCTAAAACAAGAAGCGAAAGAAGCAGAAAAGATGTTGGCTAAGGAAATGGAAGAAAAAGAAGAGAAAAAAGTAAAGAAAACACCGGCTAGATTTTTAAAAAAAAGTAGTGTAAAAAGGCAGGTTGTTAGAGGGAAAGTTTTTATTAAATCCAGCTATAACAATACAAGAGTAACTTTCACTGATATTCATGGAAAAGTATTAGCTTGGTCTTCGGCCGGATTGTTGGGTTATAAAGGAGCTAAAAAAGCCACTACCTATGTAGCTAATCAAGTAGTTAACGAAGTTCACGAAAAGGCACAACGTTTTGGCTTAAAGGATTTGCAAGTCTATGTTAAAGGAGTGGGAAGCGGAAGAGATGCGGCTTTGAGGGCTTTAGTGCAAAAAGGATATAATTTGCTCTTAATTAAAGATCGAACACCCATTCCACATAATGGTTGTCGTCCTAAAAAAGCAAGACGGGTTTAAACAGTAAAGCAAGTAAATAATTTTATTAGAAGTATGGCAAAAAATTTAGCATCAAAATGTAAATTATGTCGCAGGGCGGGAGAAAAACTTTTTTTGAAAGGAAGTAGGTGTGCTTCTTCGAAATGTGCGATGGTGAGAAAGGCTTATCCGCCGGGAATGCATGGTTTAAATCAAAAAAGAGGACTTTCTGAATACGGAAAACAATTGGCGGAAAAACAGAAACTAAAAAGGATGTATGGTTTGTCGGAAAGACAGTTAAAACGATACTTTAAAAAAGCGGAAAAACAAAAAGGGGTATTGGGAGAAAATTTATTGGCCCTTCTTGAAACTCGCTTGGATAATATTATTTATCAGTTAGCCTGGGCCAATTCCAGGAGTCAAGCTCGTCAATTAGTTTCCCATAAAATTTTTATGGTTAATGGAAAACCACTTAATGTTCCTTCAGCTAATTTAAAAGTGGGAGATGAAATAACCGTTAAGAAAAATAAAGAGAATAACAGTTGGGCGAAAAATTTAAAGATGATTTTAAAGAAAAGGAAAGAAGATTGTCCGGAGTGGTTGCTGATAAATTTAACGGATGGAATTCAGGGAAAAATTTTGGCTCCACCAACCAGAGGAGAAAGAAATGTTAGTTTTGATTTATCTGCGGTGATCGAGTTTTATTCCAGATAATACTTAAAGAATAAATAGACGGTCATTAATAATTAATTAGTTAATTGATTAAAAGCTTAGTTTAATAAAATATATTTTCAAAAAAATCAAGTGGAGGGAAATCTATTATATTATTTAAGCTTTGAAACAATTTTAATTTAAACTTATGTTATCTATCGCATTACCCAAAGCCCCAAAATATGAAGAAATTGATGAGCAATCAGGACGTTTTGTTATTGCCGGATGTTATCCGGGATATGGAACAACCATTGGTAATTCTTTACGTCGCACTTTACTTTCTTCTTTACCCGGAACGGCTATCGTGGCGGTTAAAGTTAAAGGGATTACCCATGAGTTCACCACTTTAAAAGGAATGAAAGAGGATATCGTGCAATTAATTCTTAATTTGAAACAGGTTCGTTTTAAATTAGAAGGAGTGGATGAAGCAAATATTGTTTTGAAGGTAAAAGGGCAAAGAGAGGTAACGGCTAAGGATTTTAAGACGACAGCGGAAGTTAAAGTAGTTAATCCTGATCAACCCATTGCTTCCTTGACCAGTTCCAGCGCCAGCTTGGAAATGGAAGTGAAAATTAATCGAGGTCTGGGATATGTGCCGGTGGAACAACAAGAAAAAGGAGAGAAAGAAATTGGTACTATCGCCATTGATGCCATCTATAATCCGGTGAAGAGGGTTAATTTCAAAGTGGAAAATATGCGTGTGGGGAAAAGAACGGATTACGATAGAATTATTTTAGAAGTGATGACCGATGGAAGTATTTCCCCGGAAGAGGCTTACGCTCAAGCGGTGGAAGTATTAATGGCTCAATTTAATGCGGTAGCTAATCTTAGCGAAGGAGATGATGATGAAGAAGAAAGAGAATTTAAAATTAAAGAAAAAGAAGAAAGAGACAAGGAAAAAAATAAAGAAGAAGAAGCTTTGGCAAGAAAAAAAGATGAAATAACGGAAAGAGAAGAGGATGAAGAAAAGTCAATTAAAGATATTGGATTATCTAACAGAACAATGAATGTTCTAGAAGCTAATGGCATTGACAAGGTGGCTCAATTAGCAAAAATAACCGAGGAGGAATTAGATGAAATTGAGGGAATGGGAGCGAAAGGAATTAAAGAAGTGAAAAAAGCCATTGGATCTTTTGGAATTATTCTTAAATCATCCGGAGAGTAAGTAATAACTTGAAATGTTAAAATGAAAAAGAGAATTAAAAAAGTAAGTTTAGGCAGGAAAAGTTCGCAAAGAAGGGCTTTAGTCAGAACGCTCTTAGTTTCCTTAATAGAACAACGCACCATTAAAACTACCCTACCTAAAGCGAAAATGTTGCGACCTTGGGCGGAGCGAATGTTAACTAAAGCCAAACGAGGAGTTGTTTCACCGGAGAAGAAAGTAGCAATGTTAAGAAACTTAACCAGAGATTTGCCGGAGAAAAGCGCTTTTGAATTAATGGAAATTGCTAAAAAATATACTGAAAGAGCCGGGGGATATTTAAGAATTATTAAATTAGGTAACAGGAAAAGCGATACTGCTCCTATGGCTTTGGTGCAATGGGTGGGAGCCATGGGTAAAAAATCAACGACGGAAAAAAAATCTCAAGAGGGAAAAGAAGACAAGAGGAAAAAGTCTAAATCAGATAAGCATGAAAGTAAAAAATAATTGTTTATTATTGTTATAAAGTTATGAAGGAATTAAAAGGAAAATATATTTTATTTGACGCGAAAGATAAGATTCTGGGACGTTTTGCGGTGGAAGTGGCTAAAACTCTATCCGGTAAAAATAAAGTCGATTTTTCTCCTCATTTAGGAGGAAAAGATTGGGCCGTGGTGATTAATTCCGATAAGATAAGATTAAGCGGGGAAAAAGCTTCCAAAAAAATGTATTATCGACACAGCGGATATCCGGGAGGAATTAAAGAGATTGTTTTTAAAGATTTGTTAAAAAAAGATTCTCGTTTAATCATTACCCAGGCAGTCAAGGGAATGTTACCTAAAAATAAATTATCCAAAGAAGCTTTAAAAAGATTGAGAGTTTTTAAGGGAGAAGAACACGATTACGAAAAAGAAATAACCAAGAGTAAAAATTAATTGAATAAAATAAGTTGATGGCAAAAAAAGAACGAAACAAAGAGGAATATTTAGAAGGAATAGGAAGGCGTAAAACAGCTAAAGCCAGAGTGCGTATTTTTCCTTATGATAAGCAGAAGAAAATTTTAGTTAATAAAAAAGAATTAAAAGAGTATTTCCCCTTAGCTTCTTTTGTTGAAAAAGTTAAAGCTCCGCTTGAAGCGGTTGGTCAAAATGGAAAATTTTATATTTCCGCTAAAGTTTATGGAGGAGGACAACGTGGTCAGGCTGAAGCTATTCAATTGGGAATGGCTAGGGCTTTAGTAAAATTAGATGAAGAATTTCAAAAAACTTTACGTGATTTAGATTATTTAAAACGTGACCCAAGAAGAAAAGAGAGAAAGAAACCGGGACTAAAGAAAGCACGCCGGGCTCCTCAGTGGTCAAAACGATAGAAATTTTACATATTCAATTTACTTTGACAATGTGTTTCAGTGATTAATAATAAAAAACATCAGTTAAAACTGATGTTTTTTATTAAATTTATCAATTATTAAAACATATTGGTAAATTTAGTAAATTGGGATCATACGTAAAACCATCAATCCTGAGATAAGCCTGAAAAGGTCAGACCTCGGCGGAGTCTAACCCCTGTTTACAGGGGTTAAGCGAGGCGGAGGTCGGATCTTTGCAGG
>CAYMNT010000042.1:5063-6152 GCA_964391875.1 uncultured Bdellovibrionales bacterium | reverse complement strand
AGCTATCCGTCATTTTTCCGGAAAGATCATTATTTAAAAATATATCATCTCCCGCGCAAAGAATGGCATGTTCAAAATTATTTCGGCAACAATTCTTTTTTCCAATGGCCAGTCTTTCTTTGCTTATTTGTTTAAATTGATTACAAGCCGAATTCTTTCTCTTAAAAAGTATCGCTTTACAAACATCATTTTCGTTGGGTGTCCAATTTTTATCATCAATACACTGACTAATTTTTGAAATTTTTTGTTTCAAATCTGAAATCTTTTGACTCAAGTCTGACACTAAGGTGGTTTTGGTTTCTTCTTTTAATTTTCCCCCCTGGTAAAATAGCCAACTCATCAACACAACACTCATCAAAAAAACCGCTATAATTGTCAACGCCAACTTATATTGTCGTCCTATTTTAGGTGACTTTTTAGATATTTTTTTCATTTTGTTTTAACTTAAATGCCCTTGTCTGTTATTTTTTTGTCTTAACGCCCTCCTCCATACCAGTGATTATCTTCAGTTACCGTGCTTTCTTTCAAGACAGTTCCGTCGGAACAGTAAGTTTTTATTTTATAAGTACATTTTGCTTGAGAAAAACCACAACCGCCCACCTGAATTTTTCGTGTGTAAGTTTTTTTACAAGGATCAACCGGTGGCGATGGAGGTGTGGGAGGAGAAGGTGGTGTCGGATTTTGAGGAGGCTCAGGTTCATTCGGCTGTCTCGGTATTTGACCACCTCGTCTTATAATTTCTCTATCTGTTTCATTTATTTGCTCTTGAATTCTTTGTCTTTCTTCTTCATTTTGAGCCTCAGCTAGTTGTTGTTGCAATTCTTCTCTTTCGTCTAATAAACTTCTAATCTGTTGATTGTATTCAGTATCTTCAACTGAATTTAGTCTATCGGAAATTTCCCTTAACCAACCCACTGCTTGTTCTATTCTTTCATTGTCATTGTTTTCTCTGGCTTGTTTCAGTATGTTTATTGCTCGAACATAAAGCCTTTGCAAGCAACTGCTACTCCACCCCGATTGACAATCATTCCCCGCATTTTCCGAACAATTAGTAAGACATTGATCAATGTTTATATTTTCGTTATCTCC
>CAYMNT010000042.1:0-4963 GCA_964391875.1 uncultured Bdellovibrionales bacterium | reverse complement strand
CATTTTCCGAACAATTAGTAAGACATTGATCAATGTTTATATTTTCGTTATCTCCGGGGTTGTCTTGATTGTTGTCATTACTGATTGAGTCAATTTTTACACATTTTATTCTCACCCAATTATTGTTGCCAGACAAATTTGTACTAATTTTATCAGTATTAATCATAAATCCATTTAAAAACAACATTGTTAATACACCTAAAACAAATCCTATAATTATTATTCCTATTAAAAAAATTTTTTTGTTTTTATTTAACATTTAAAAACTGTTAATTAATTAACGATCAGAACCGCTAGTATCTCCACCAGTAGTTCCACCGCCATCGCCAGATCCGGATGCATTCCCACCACCAGAACCGCTATTTCCACCATCTATCTCCGTATTTATAGCTTCAAAATCTGATTGAATAGAATCAATATTAGTAGTAGGAGTGCCGGTGACTGCGTTTGCTATAGCATGGGTCAAATCTACTACAGCTTGTGCTATACTATCTATCGTATGACTAATTTGTGAAGATATTTGCCCCATAATACTATCATTAATAGCATGTTGACCTATTACCATATCCATATGTTGCAAGTCTTTCGGCGTAAGGTTATGAGAACTCTCTGGATTATCAATCACAGCAACTACTATATTCTCTCCTAAAATTGAATCAAAGGTTGTTACGATTCCTTTACCTTGATCATCTATAGTGACATCTAGATTATTGTTATGTTCGTTACTATTAGTCTCATGAGAAGGTGGTGGCGTACCTGTATTGTCACTTCCTTCTTCACCATCGTTATCCGCCGAAGCGGTAATTACTTTACACCACAAACATTTATATTTTTTGTGAGTTACCCATTTGCATGTTAGTCTTTTAGTTCCTTTTGCTACTACATTAGTTTTAACCTTTTCACCGGAAAAATTTACTTGATACATCATCAAGCTAAACATCAAGAACACCAAAAACAAACCAAGAAAAACTAAACTTCTTTTAATAATTTTTTTTCTGTTTGCTTTTAATCTTTTTTTTGTCATCCGGATTTAGTTTATTTTTAATTTTTAAGCTCCATTTTTTGTCTTTTGTTTTAAATATTTCATTTCTTACTCTTTATAACACCCCCCATATTATCCTGTCAACGGAATTACTTAGCTAATTTTTTAAAATTTAACTTCGCTGAAAAAATCTACTAAGCCGTCCTTGCCAACGCTTAAGCCAACTCTCCTTTCTCGGTTTTTCTTTTGGACTATTTTCCTTATTTTTAACTTTTTTTCGAATTATTCTTTTTTTTCGCAATAGACTTTCAGCTTCTCTAATTTGCGTTTCTTCTTTTGCCCCATAATGTTCTGCCCTTTTTCGGTCCTCTATTCTCAACATCACCGCTCTCGTTATTTGATTTAAAATTTTGTACTTAAGTCCATACTCTTCTTTTATTTCTTCTAATTCTTTTTGGATTTTTCTTCTTAATTTCTCATTAAAAATATAAGCCGGCTGTTTTTTTATCATTTGCCGATACTGTGTCAATCTCTCTATTAATTTTTGGTTTTGCTCCTCCTCTTTTATTCTTTCAAATATACTTTCATAGGAAGATTTTTTCTCTAACTCTTGAGTTTTTATGGTTTCAATTTCTTTCTTTAAACCATTAATTTGTCTCTCTCTTTCCAGAGCCATCATACGCTTGACTATTCTTTCTCTTACTTCTTCTTTTACCTCATTTGGATCAACCCTTGTAATTAAATCATAAATCATTTTTCCTTTCTCTGGCTTCAATTTTTTTTGATCAACTTGAATCCATAACCTTATCAACTGCCCTCTTTGTTGCTTTTTCACTATCCCCAATTGTAAAAATTTCCTATTTAAAACATTTAAGTATTCCCTTTTAATCCCTTCCTTACCAAAATTCTTTATCCCTTCACTCAGGTATTTTTGTCTTATTGCTTTTTTAAAATTAATTGCTTTGCCAAGTATTTGATTTATTTTTTCTTCCGGTAAAAAATGTTTCTTTTCAGTTTGTTCAACAATCTTTTGTCTTAATTTTTGATTTTCAAGTTGACCCGCTTCTTTAAGTGTTTCAAGAGTTAGGCTCCTTAGAAATCTTTGATAATTTTGATTATTTAATATCGGTGCTAAATCAATTTTATTTAATTTTTCATCAATAATCCGAATAATTTTTTTTCCTGTTTTTTCATTATAGTCAGCGTCTAAAAAATTACCCGCTAAATCGAGATTTTTGTTATTTTTAGTGATTTTTTCTCCTTCAGCTTTAAACAATGAAACCATAATCAAATAGGTATTTTAATAATTTCTTAAAAGTAGTTATTTATATTTTTTTCAGTATTAAATTGTTAAATTTAACATCTTCGTTTACGACTTTTTTTAAAAAATGCCAAAACTACTTGCCAAGATTCAACCACTTCAAGTTAATAATTCTTGCAATTAGCTTTTTAAATAAAAACAATATAATTTAGAAATAACTCTTGAACAAACTGCATTAAGTGCGTAACTAAACTACCGGAAAACAAAAGAAAAAATATTAAAATTACAAAACCATATTGTTCTAAAGTCATTTTGGTTTGCTCCGACACCGGTAAGATGGCAAATAATAATTTAGAACCGTCCAAGGGAGGAATAGGCAAAAGATTAAACACCAACAATAGAATATTAATACTCAATACCATACCTAAAAAAAGAAACCAAACTGATTCCGTGTTACCGGATAAATAAATAATACGCATTCCCAAGCCGGCTAGTAATGCCAAAATTATATTCGCCAAGGGTCCGGCCAAACCCACCACCACCGGCCCCCATTTTTGATTTTTAAGATTAAAAGGATTATAGGGCACCGGTTTAGCCCAACCTAAAATTATTCCCACCTTGGTTACTGCCAAAAATAGAGGTAACAAAATAGAACCCCAGAGGTCTAAATGTTTAATCGGATTTAAAGTTAATCGACCGGCATATTTAGCGGTGGAATCGCCTAAAAAATAAGCGGCGTAACCATGGAACAACTCATGCACTACTACGGACATAACTAAAATGATAATCTGAATAATAATTTCCATAAAAATTGTTTTTATTACTTATCCGCTCGTCCGTTGACAAGCTCAATTAATGTTGTTACTCTGATGTTTGTTAGTTTATAACATTTTTTTTAATAATTCAACCTTATGTCTCGTTGTCAAATCTGTGGCAAAAGAAATCGAACCGGCAATTCTCGTTCTCATTCTAATGTCGCCACTAAAAGAAAATTTAAAGTTAATTTACAAACTAAGCGTATCAATGGAAAGAAAATGACTATTTGCACCGCTTGTATTAAAACTGGCAATAAAGTTAGTTAACTTTATTAATCGTGAAAATCGTTTTTTTATCCCGACCGTCTTGCTGGCGGTTTTTTGATTAGAATAATTATCTCTTTAATTTAAACTTGTTTATATTTTTTGTCTTTGTTTGGCCTGTCTTTTCAACCGCTTTAGTTAATTTTTTAAATTCAGTTACTGTTTTTGCTTTTTGAATATTAAATTTTCCCACCCGGGTTCTTACCAATTTTGCTAAATATCCTCCCGTCTTTAATGCTCTACCCATATCCCTCGCCAAGGAACGAAGATAAACTCCCGAACCGGTGACCACTCTTAATTCCACATAGGGCCATTGATATTTTAATAGGTCTATTTTTTTAATCAATACTCGATGAGTGCCCAGTTTAAATTTTTCGCCTCTCCTGGCTTTTTTGTAGGCTCGTTCACCAAAAACTTTTCCGGCGCTATACTGAGGAGGTAATTGATCAATCCACCCTATAAATTTTTCCGTGGCTTTTATTATTTGATTTTTTGTCGGAGTAACTTTGTTTTTTATGACTGTTTTTATTCCCTCCCCATCATCCGTTGTGCTATTCTCACCCAATTTTATTTTTGCCAAATATTCTTTTTCTTCTTCTAATAATGCCCCTAATTTTTTAGTAAACTCCCTGCCCACCGCCACCACCAAAACTCCTTCAGCTAAGGGATCTAATGTTCCTCCGTGCCCCACTTTTTTAATTCCCGTTATATTTTTAATCTCTTTTATCGTATCATGGGAAGTCGGTCCTTTCGTTTTATAAATGGCATAAATTCCCCTCATCTTAATTTTTATAAATGATTTGATTGGAAGATTTTTTTGTTTGATAAATCAAATAAACCATCGCTCCGCCAATTAACCATGTATTTATCATTAAACCTCCTTTGAAATAAATGCTGGCATTGAAAATTCCGTGCAACAATGAAGCCACCAATATTCCTTTTAGTAAATATTTTCTCTTATTTTTTGCACTAAACTTCGCCCGTCCCATAAAAAGTCCCATTATTCCCGTAGCGGCTACATGTAATGAACTAACAACTATTCCTCGAAAAAACATCATAAAAAAAATACTGCGTGTTAATTCGGCTCCCAAAAAATAATAAATGAAATATCCGGTATTCTCCACCAGGGCAAAACCCGTTGCTAAAGTGACACCATAAATCACTCCGTCTATCACTTGATTAAAGCTTTTCTTCTTGTAAATTCCCCATTTTAAAATTAAATATTTAACCAATTCCTCAATGGGCCCGCTCAAAAAAGACGAACCTAAAAGCAATAGCCACACCCTTTTCTCCACTAAATTAGTTACCATCAGGGTTGCTAAATCTTTTTCAGAGAACAAAATACTATCAAAAATTTCTTCTACGATTAAAGCCACCAGAATAGCTAAAGCACTTAATAAAATTAACTTGGAAATATTCTTTTTCGGTTCAATTTCCTTTCTGTCTAAAAATAAAAAAATACCGAACCAGCAGAATATCGGTAATATTACAAACATTAAATACCACCCTCCGGATAAAATATATTGCATAATTAATTATTGTCTTTTTTAATTTTTACTATTTAATCAACTTCAAAAATCTTTAACTGATGCTAAATAAAAATTTTGGCAATCTTTTTTTATTTAGCACCTAAAAAAATTT
>CAYMNT010000041.1:0-6591 GCA_964391875.1 uncultured Bdellovibrionales bacterium | reverse complement strand
TTTGTCTACCTGTCTAGAAACTTAAAACAGTTTCACAAAATGACAAAAGTTCTTTCAAATATTTTCGAGGAGAAAATTATGAAAATCACAAGAGGGATTGTAAAAAATGCAAATGCAGGTGAAGTTTTAGAGATTGATCCTTTCGTTAAGCCCAACAGCGTTATGAGTATCGCTATTACTTATCAAAAAGCTTTTGGCGGTAAGCCCTGGAATGAGGGATACCTTTGCCCAGTTTGTAAAACTTCTTATCCTCGAGATAATGGCAATTGGAGTGTGTGTCCCGAATGTCTTGCTTTGAATGAGTTAAATGTGAGATTGGTTGAATACTGGTCAACCGATAAAATTATAACTGATTTTTATCAAGAGATGAGTAAACCAGGGTCAGTATGTATGATTATGCAGAGGGGACATAACGTTATCGCCTTCACTTGGGGATATGAGGTCAAGATTGATAAGTCTCTAGATAAATATCTGGAGTCACCCGGGTTGCATAAATTGATAAAAGGCAACTTTCTTTATTTGGATGAATGTGCAGTTTTGCCAAGTTGTCAAAATAAAGGCTGTGGGAAGAAGATGGTAAAAGCTTTTTTGCAAAAGGCCAAAAAGACAAAAAAAGATATCTTGCTTCGCACTATGAAAAATTCCGTGATGCATAAAATGGTTATAAAATTAGGCGGAGAAGTTGTTCAAGATATTTCCCGTGAAAGGGTAATAATGATGATTGGTATTAAATAATTTTTGCCTCTCATTTTTGCTTATTGTTTTATGACAATGGTCTGATATTTCAATACAAGCTTGAAGTAAAGCCGCAAATTTTAATAAAATTTGCGGCTTTTTCCCTATAAGTCATAATAAGTTGATAGACGAGGTGTTTTTGATAGTTATTTTTTTGTTAAATAGTTGCTATTAATTGTTAAAAAATTATTAAACTGAACAAGATGAAAAACATTGTGGACACTTTTAAAAATAAACAGTAAACTAAAACTATTTTAAAAGTGTCCGAGAGATGGTCGTCTTGTACAAAGGCTTGACAAAATTATAACAATAGTTATACTGGAATAAATTTGACTTTAGTGAATTTTAGTTTAGTCTACAATTTAATAAGGGGTGAAAAAGCTAAGAAGAGTTAGCTTTCATGTTGGCTTGGCCAATCGAAAACTACAACTCCTATTTTTATGTTTAAAAGGAGCTTAAATTGAATTAATAAAAAAATAACCGGTTTCCGCGACTGGTTTGTTTTTGTTTCTGTTGATTATTTATTAAATTAGTAAATTTAAGATATAATTCTAATCTAATTATTTTTTTATGAGAAAAAAAACCTTTACTCAAACTACAGTACCGAAGAAATTAAAAGTGAGATCAAGTTTCTCTTCCCAATCTAGTCTTTCCAAGAGAAAATTCTTTCGTTCTCATCCGATGGTTTCTTTGCCTAACTTAATTGAAGCGCAAGAAAGTTCTTACGAATGGTTTTTGGAAGAGGGTTTGAGGGAGATACTGGATGAAATTTCTCCCATTACCGATTTTACCGGCAAAGAAATGGAAATTACTTTTGGGGAGTATTATCTAGATGAGCCTAAATATGACGAACTTACTTCTAAGAAAAAAAATATTTCCTATGAGGCGCCATTAAGAGTGAATGCTTCTTTGCTTATTAAAAAAACCGGAGAAATAAGGGAACAAGAAATATTTTTAGCAGATTTTCCGTTGATGACAGAAAGAGGAACCTTCATTATCAATGGTGTTGAACGAGTAGTGGTTTCACAATTAATTCGCTCACCGGGGGTGTTTTTTACGGCGGAATATCAAAAAGGACGACGATTATTTGGAGCAAAAGTTATTCCCAACAGAGGCGCTTGGCTTGAATTGGAAACAGATCTAGATGGAGCTATTTGGGCTAAAATAGATAGAAAAAGAAAAGTGCCGGTGACTTGTCTATTAAGAATTTTTGGCTTAAAAAATAATCAAGAAATACTTAAGGCTTTTAAAAAAGTAGATGATGGAGAAATATCATATATTCGTGAAACTTTAGAAAAAGATACGGTGGAAACGGAAGGTGAGTCATATAAGGAAATTTATCGACGATTACGGCCAGGTGATTTAGCTACGGAAGAAAATGCTAAACAAATGGTTGATTCAGTATTTTTTAATTTTGAACGTTACGATTTTGGGAAAGTGGGTCGCTATCGTTTAAATAAGCGATTAAATTTAAATAAAAACGAAAAAGATGAAGAGGCTAGATTATTGGGGCAGGAAGAATTGATTAGAATTATTTCTGAAATAATTAACTTAAATAATGATCCTACCGCTGAACCGGATGATATTGATCATTTAGGAAATCGTCGTTTGCGTCGAGTAGGAGAATTAATTCAAGCTAAAGTTAGAATTGGGTTAGCTAGAGTGGTGCGGAATGTTAAAGACAGAATGAGTACCTGTGACATTGAAACGGTGGTTCATGGACAATTAATTAATCCTCGTCCTGTGAGCGCTATTATTAAAGAATTTTTTTCTTCTTCCCAACTTTCTCAATTTATGGATCAAGTAAATCCTTTAGCGGAATTGGAACATAAGCGACGTTTAAGTGCCATGGGACCGGGAGGACTGACAAGAGAAAGAGCTGGCTTTGAAGTGCGTGATGTACATACTTCTCACTATGGAAGAATTTGTCCGGTACAAACACCGGAAGGACCCAATATTGGTTTAGTGGGTCATATGGCTTGCTATGCCAGAGTAAATGAATATGGCTTTATGGAAACGCCCTATCGTTTGGTGGTAAAAAAAATGAATAAAAAAAGTGCTGATTTACCGGGGAGAATATTAGCGGAAACAGTGAAAAACAAAAAAGGATTAATCATTGCCAAAAAGGGAGAGAAAATTGATGAAAAATTGGCTAAAAAAATCGCTCAGTCTGTAAAAGAGGAAATAAAAATAGTTCCTTGGGTAAGTAATGAAATCGATTATTTAGATGCAATTACAGAGGAAAGTAAAATAATTGCTCATGCGGGGATTAGTTTGGACGAAGAGAGTAATATTACTGAAGAAATAGTGGAGGCTAGAGTAAAAAAGGAAGCTTCAACGGCCACTTTAGACGAATTGGATTATGTAGATGTTTCTGCTAAGCAATGTATTTCAGTGGCTACTGCGATGATTCCTTTCCTTGAGCATGATGATGCTAACCGTGCTTTAATGGGTTCTAATATGCAACGGCAAGCGGTTTCTTGTGTGGTGCCAAGAGCTCCATTAGTGGGGACTGGTTTGGAAGATAAAGCGGCTGCCGATTCGGGACAAGTAGTTTTAGCTAAAGAGGCTGGAAAGGTGGTTCGAGTTGATGCCGATCATATTGTTATTAGAGAAAAGGTAGACAAAAAAGATAAGAAGAAAAAAGCTTTACGTACCTATCAATTGCAAACATTTGTTCAATCCAATGCTTTTACCAGTATGAATCAAGTACCCAGAGTGGATATTGGGCAGAGCGTGAAAAAAGGAGATTTATTGGCCGATGGTGCTTCCACTGATCATGGAGAATTAGCTTTGGGTCAGAATGTTTTAATGGCTTTTATGCCTTGGCAAGGATATAATTTTGAGGATGCAATAATTATTTCAGAAAAATTATTGGAAGAGGACAGATACAGTTCAATTCATATTGATAATTTTTCCATTGATGTACGAGATACGAAACTTGGTCCAGAAGTGGTAACACGAGATATTCCCAACATTAGCGAGGAGCGGTTAAAGGATTTAGATGAAACGGGAATTATTAGAATTGGAGCAGAAGTGACTTCGGGTGATATTTTAGTGGGAAAGGTAACGCTTAAGGGTGAAGGAGATTTAACGGCTGAGGAAAGATTACTGAGAGCTATTTTTGGTGAGAAATCTCGAGACGTTAAAGATACTTCACTATTTTTACCTCATGGAAAAAGAGGTAAAATAGTGGATATTAAAATATTTTCCAGAGAACAAGGAGATAAATTACCCGCCGGAGTAATTCAACAAATTCAAATTTCTATTGCTAAGATAAGAAAAATTTCCGTGGGAGATAAATTAGCCGGTCGTCATGGAAACAAAGGAGTAATTTCTAAAATATCACCGGTAGAAGATATGCCTTACTTACCGGATGGTACACCGATTGAGGCTATTTTAACTCCACTGGGAGTTCCTTCCAGAATGAATATTGGTCAGATTTTTGAAACACATTTGGGTTGGGCGGCAGCCATGCTGGGTTATAAAGCGGCTTCTCCCTCTTTAAATGGAGTGACGGCTGAACAAATTAAAGGCGAATTAAGAAAAGCTCAATTGCCGGAAGATGGCAAAATTCAGTTAATTAATGGTAAAACCGGACAAGCCTTCCTTGAAAGAACCATGGTAGGTTATATGTATATTATGAAGTTGAACCATTTAGTGGAGGATAAGATTCATATGCGATCGATTGGTCCTTACTCTTTAATAACACAACAACCTTTAGGAGGAAAAGCTCAATTTGGTGGTCAACGTTTTGGTGAAATGGAAGTTTGGGCATTAGAAGGTCATGGTGCGGCCTACACACTGCAAGAAATGTTGACTATTAAATCTGATGATGTGGTGGGGCGTTCTCATGCCTATGAATCAATCATTAAAGGTGAATTAATTAAACCACCTACTGTTCCGGCTGCTTTTCACGTTTTAATTAATGAATTGAAGGCTTTGGGGATGGAGGTCAATTTATTAAAGAGAGAAGATAAAGAATTAAAAGGAGAGCTAAAATAAAACCAAATAATTAACCAGCTTTTTATAAATGAGTAACCAGTAAAATTATGCAACAACAAGACAATGTTACCAAAATATCAGACTTCAATGCCATTCAATTGAAAGTGGCTTCTCCGGAAGATATTAAAAATTGGTCAAATGGGGAAGTACTTAGACCGGAAACAATTAATTATCGAACTCAAAAATTTGAGAAGGATGGTTTATTTTGTGAAAAGATTTTTGGTCCGGCTAAAGATTGGGAATGTCACTGTGGAAAATATAAAAGAATTAGATATAAAGGAATTGTTTGTGATAAGTGTGGAGTGGAGGTAACCAGATCAATCGTTAGAAGAGAGAGAATGGGACATATTGAGTTGGCCATGCCGGTTTCTCATATTTGGTATTTAAGAGGATTACCTTCAAGAATTGGTTTAATCCTGGATATGTCGGTACAGGAATTGGAAAAAATTGTATATTTTGCCGCCTATGTGGTGACTTTAGTAGATGAAAAAGCCAGAATTGAGGCCATAAAAGAATTGGACAAGAATAAAAAAATAAAATTGAAAACGGCTCAAACTTCAGCTGAGAAAGAAGAGATAAAAAAAATATTTAAAAACATCAAAGAAGGACTAAAAAATTTGAAATTAAAACAAACTCTCTCAGAGCTGGAATATCATAATCTCTCCAGTAAATTTGGACATGTTTTTGAGGCCTCCATCGGAGCGGAAGCAATTGAAAAAATGTTAACGGAAGTAAATGTGACCAGTGAAATAAAAAAAGTAAAAGAAAGAATGTCAAAGGCGGCTACATTGGAAAAGAAAAAATTAGTAAAAAGGTTAAGGCTATTAACCGGATTAAAATCAGCCAAAATTAAACCGGAATGGATGATGCTTAAAATCATTCCCATTATTCCACCTGATCTTCGTCCCATGGTACAATTAAATGGCGGTAGGTTCGCTACATCTGATTTGAATGATCTTTATCGCAGGATTATTAACAGAAACAATCGACTTAAAAAATTAATTGAATTGGGGGCACCGGAAGTAATTCAAAGAAATGAGAAGCGAATGTTGCAAGAATCGGTAGATGCATTAATTGATAACAATTCTCGTCGCAATCAAACTCAAGTTTCAGCTTCTACCGGGCAAAGAAGACCGTTGAAATCGGTGGCGGATATGTTAAAAGGAAAACAAGGACGTTTTCGTCAAAATCTTTTGGGGAAAAGAGTTGATTATTCCGGACGAAGTGTGATTGTGGTTGGTCCGGAACTGCGCTTAGATCAGTGTGGGTTACCAAAGAAAATGGCCTTGGAACTTTTTAAGCCATTTATCATAAATAAGCTTATTAAAAGAGAATATGCTCATAATGTTAGGACGGCTGGAAGAATGATTGATGCGGAAAATGAAGAAGCTTATGAAATATTAGATGAAATAATTGACAATCACTATGTTCTTTTAAATCGGGCACCAACACTTCATCGTTTATCTATTCAAGCTTTTCATCCGGTATTAATTGAAGGAAAAGCTATTCGGATTCATCCTTTGGTGTGTGCCGCTTTTAACGCTGATTTTGATGGTGACCAAATGGCGGTGCACGTACCTTTAACCAAAAAGGCTAGAGAGGAAAGTGATCGATTAATGCTTTCTTCGCGTAATTTACTTAAGCCAGCCAGTGGAGATCCGATTACAGTACCTTCTCAAGATATTGTTTTAGGAGCTTATTTTATTACAAAAATGATTGAAGGAGGTAAAGGTGAGGGAAGTAAATTTTATAGTATAGATGAAATAATTGGGGCTTATCAAAATGACCGGATTGATATTAGAGCGAAAATACAATTACTTTGGCAAGGCGAATTAATAGAAACCACCGCTG
>CAYMNT010000040.1:0-6617 GCA_964391875.1 uncultured Bdellovibrionales bacterium | reverse complement strand
TTTTAGAACTTTTTAACAATTTTCTCTATAATAGTAATAATATCTTATATATATAATAATTTATTAACACTACTAACTTATGTTATTTTATTGCAAAACTCAAAAACTTAAAAAAGCTGTTTTAAAAATAGAACGGGTTGTTTCTAAACAAACTACCTTACCTATTTTAGGAAATATTTTAATAAAAGCTAAAGATGGGAGATTACTTTTATCAGCTACCAATTTAGAAATAGCAGTACAAGTTTTTATTACTGCTAAAATAGAAAAAGAAGGAGAATTTACCATACCGGGAAGAATATTGGCTGGATTTTTAGGAGTAATAAATGATGAAAAAATTACCATTGAATTAAAAAAAGAGGAGTTATTAGTTAAATCAAAAAAACATAATATTAAAATAAAAGGATTAGATGCAAAAGATTTTCCAATTATTCCCCAAAAAAATAAAGATAATTTTTTTGAAATAAAAACTGAAAACTTAAATAGAGCTATTAATGGCCTTTTAATTTCAGTAGCTCACAATGATACTCGTCAAGAATTAAATGGTATTTTTATTGAATTTAATAAAAATAATTTAACTATGGCTTCAACGGATAGTTTTCGTTTAACAGAGGTAATTTTACCCATTGAAAATAAAAATGAAGAATTATATGAAGAATTTAAAGAAAAAAATAAAGCCATTATTATTCCAGCTAATTTACTGTTGGAGCTACAAAAAATTGATGAGGAAGAGAGAGTGGGATTTTTAATTGAACAAAACCAACTTTTTATCAGTACAGAGAATATATTGATTGTTTCTAGAATAATTAACGGTAATTATCCGGAATATAGCCAAATATTACCTAAAAAATACGAAATTAAAACAACCATTTCAAAAGATAAATTAATAAAAGCCATTCAAATATCATCTTTAGTGGTAAATAATCAAAATGGTGAAATTAAAATAAATTCCATAAAAGATAAAAAAGAAATAATCATTAGTGCTCAATCAATTGATAGTGGTGAAAATATTTCTAAAATAACAGCGGAAATTAACGGACCTGATTTTGAGGTTATTTTTAATTATCGCTATTTACTGGAAGGATTAAATAGTAGTTTATTTGACGATGAAAGGATAGTAATATCTCTTAATCAACAAAAATCACCGGTAAGATTCAGTTTAGAAAATAAAAAAGAAATAAATAATAATAAAAAAATTAAATTTATTTATGTTATTATGCCAATCATTAAAAAATAAACAATTAACATTTAAATAAAAGTAATTTTTTTTAAAAAAGAGATAAAAAATGAAATCTTTTCAACGAGCCCTTAAACAGAGAATAAAAAATCACCAACAAATAAAACCGGATAAATATGGACTGGAAAAAGTAATTCGTCAAGTACTCAATGTTTTTTTTGGAGAAGTGGGAACTAAAGCGGTTAAGTTTGAAATAAGAAATGAAAAAAATATTTTTTTATCATCTCCTTATTCGGTTTGGAGAGCCGAATTGAAATTAAATAAAAATAAATTTAAGGAAGCAATAAAAAAACAATATCCCTCGGCGAGTGAGTATGTGATTATTATCACCGAATAATACTATTTAAAATAGTGAAATATTTTTTTAATCAAATAGAAAGAGTATTCATTTTTTTTGAGAAAAGTAAAATAACCTTTTGGTCGTTTTTAATTATTTTTTTATTTTTAACGACGACAGCTTATTTTATGGAAAATATTTTATTATTGAATTTTAATAATAAAGCGATAAATCAAGTATTGGCGGAAATATTGCAACCCTACCATTTAATTACGTTTTTAATAATCGTTTTATGGATTCATTTTTTAACCGAAGAAAAAATAAAAAAAATTTCCCAGGTTATTTTATGGGGATATTTGTTAATAATTTTTCGTCCACTTATTGATTGGATTTTTCTTAAAAAAACAACTTATTTAACTCATTATTTTTTTAACAGTCCATTGGAAATAGGGTATAAATTTTTAACTTTTTTTAATTTTAATCAATGGGAGGGAGTTTTATTTAGTCGCGAAATAGAAACAATAGCGATATTATTAATTAGTTTTTTTTATATTTTTCAAAAAAGAAAAAATTTATTCTTGGCTTTAGTCGGTTTATGCGGTGTTTATATTATCTTTTTTATTGGTGTGGCCTGGCCGAGTCTTTTGGTTTTTTTAGAGGAAAGCTTACGAGGTCATAATATTTGGCTGGTGAGTGGTAATCAGATAAGAGAATTTTTTTTCAGTCCATTGCATTATTTTAATTTTAATGAAGTTCAAGGTGAGATGGGATTACTTAAGCGAAGTAATTTAATTTATAATGTAGTTTTAATTTTAACGCTAATTATTTTTCAAGGGGCGGTTAGTAAAAATAAATTATTGGCGCTACTTAAAAACGTGCGTTATCCGCAAATAGTTTTTAATATGGGACTTTTCTTTTTTGGTTTTATGTTTGCCTTTCATTATTTCCCAGAAAACGGAAAAATAACTTTTTTTTCAGGACTTGTTTTGATAAATATAACGTTGAGTATTTTATCAGTGTGGCTTTTTTCCGTTTTTAATAATGACTTAAATGATATAAAAATTGACAAAATTAGTAATAAACAACGACCATTGATTAAAAAAATATTTACCATTAAAGAATATAAAACTTATCAATGGAGTTTTCTTTTGTTGGCGTTTTTGTTGTCACTAACAGTGGGGAATAAATTTTTTCTATTAACCTTAAGCTATGTTTTACTGGTAACGGTCTATTCTCAACCACCTTTTCGCTTAAAGCGATTTATCGGTTTGGCTAGCCCGGTTTCCGCTATAGCTTCCTTGTTATTTTTTGTAATGGGTTATATCTTAGTGGCGCCCCAGCAATCGCTTGAATTTTTTCCGGTTAAATTGGTGGGATTATTGTTTATCGTTTTTATTTTAATTTTTCCCTTAAAAGACTTGAAAGATATTAAAGGAGATAGAAAAAATAAAATAAAAACATTACCGGTGTGGTTGGGAGAAAAAAGAACCCGACAGTTTATCGGAGTGGTTTTGTTAGTCGGTTATTTAATTTCTGCTTGGGTATTATCAATGCCGGTATTGTTTTGGTGGTCAATTTTTTTTGGAATAAGCGGGTATTTAATTGTTAATCAAAAAAGAATTAAAAAAGATAAATTACTTTGGGCGGTTTTAGGGGAGGCTATTGTTTATGGCGGGATAATTTTATTGTTTCAATAGAAAAAACAATAAAAAACAAATAATCCAAGCAGTGTTTAATAAAATAGATAAAATATGAGACGATTTAAAAAAATAATTAATTTTCTTGAAAGTAGTCAACTAACGGTAAAGAGTTGGTTGGTCGCTGTTTTCTTTATTTTCTTTCTTTCTTTTTTATTTGAGGTGTCTTTATATGATTATTTTTTTCTGTCAAACATAACCCTTTGGTGGAGCTTTTTGTGTGCTTATTTTCTATACTATTTGGGTACCTATTTGGCGCTTTTAATTTGGTTAAAAATACTTACCAAAGAATCAATTGCAAAATTAAGCTCCTTTCTTACTTGGGTGAGTTTCTTTGTGATCTTCAGGCCAATTATAGATTATATAATTTTAGGTAATAAATTTTATCAACCATTCTATGTTTTTGCCGATGTAGGTGAGTTAATGAATAGATTTTTTACTTATTTTGGTGAAATTAACAGGGTGGGGGTAATGTATGGAACAAGGGTGGAGGTATTTTTTTTGGGTTTATTAATTCTTGTTTATGTTTTTTTGAAGCGTAAAAAATGGTGGTTATCTTTATTGGCCGGCTTAGGCGTTTATATTATTATTTTTATCTCGCTTACTTTACCCAGTTTATGGATTTTAATCAGAGAGCTATTTTCCGGGAGAGGAGTTTATTTTTCAAAAATTTTAGTGGTAGAAAAATTTATTAATTCTTCAAAAATTTTTTCACTGGAAACACTGCCAATGAAAATGATGGTTTTTTATAAAACCGGTTTGTTTTTTGCTGTTTTTATTTTTTTAACAATGATTTTAATACAATATTTAACAGATAAAAGAAAATTTTTTAGCTTAGTTAAAAATATAAAAATTAACAGCATATTTTTTATGTGGGGATTGTTGTTTTTGGGAATGCTTACGGCGACAAATTATTACCCGAAAAATTTTTCTTTTGATATTTTCTCAATCCTGGCCCTTTTGTCTTTGATGACGGCTGTTCTCTGTGTGAGGGCCTATTTTTTTATGAACAAGACAGTAAATTATTTAAAAATAAAACAAAAAATAAGCAAAAATAAAACTTTAACAGAAAAAACATTTTCATTAAAAGAGGCGGAAGATTATCAGTTGATTTTTCTCTTGTCAGCTCTGATGTTTTCATTGGCCATGGGAATAAAACCATTTTTAATTATATTGGCAATTTGTCTTTTGATTTGGAGTTATTTTTCCGAGCCCTTTAATTTTAAAAAACATTTTTTATCTTTAGGTCTTGTTCCGGCAACGATTATTTTTTTACTTTATTTTTTGGGATTTATTTTAATAGCGGAGCAACAAACTTTAAAATTTTTTCCTTGGAAGGCGGTGATTTTTATCGGAACAATTAGTTGGCTGATTATTACAATAAAAATAATAGAGAGTTTTGATGAAGAAAGTGAAGAGAATAAAATCACATCCAAGCCAAGATATAAAAAAATTAAAAACTGGGGGACAAAAAACATTAGCGGATTAATTGTCTTTTTTGGACATCTGGGTTTGGTTTGGATATTAAAGATATTTAATTTGTTTTGGTTAATGACGTTTCTTGGTTTGGTGGGTTATTGGCTAAGCGTTCGAGAAAAAAAGAAGAATAATTATTTAGGACGGTTCTTTTTAGTGGAAATGATAGTGGTAATTGGGTTAGTTATTTTTTATCTAAGGCAATGAAAGAAAATAAAAAAGAATATGATTTGGTGATTGTTGGTGCCGGTCCGGCGGGAAGCACCGCTGCTTTTTATATTGATAAGCTAAAAGTGTTATTAATTGACCAAAGTGATTTTCCCAGGCCAAAAGCTTGTGGTGGAGGATTGTTAAACAGTCTTGATTGGTCGGATAGCTTTAAAAATTATCAACAAATAAAGAATAAATTAAGAGCCGAAAAATGCAACAAAACAGTTATTTATTGGGGTGAAAATGAAATTTTAAAAAGAAAAACAAATCATTTTTTTGATCAAGTGAATAGAGCGCAGTTTGATAATTTATTATTGAGGGAGGCACTAAAAAAAGATAATGTTGACTTCTTAAAATTTAAGTTAAGAAAAATATTAAAACAAAAAGACAAAAAAACAACCGGAAGAAAAAAGTATATTTTATCAGACGGAAAAAGCAAACTTTATGCGGATTTTATTATCGGAGCGGATGGAGCACACAGTCAAGTTTCAAAATTTTTAGGTAATAAAAAAACAGGTAAGCGTCACCAAGGAGTTTGCTTGGAATATGAAGTGACTTGCCAAAAAATAAATGAGGGAGAACTGTTGATTTCACCTGGCTATAAAAACGAAATAGGCTATGCTTGGATATTTCCCACCAAAACCGGTTACAATATTGGCTTTGGGGTGGTAAATGAAAAAAAGAAAAATCTTGAAGAGGAGTTAAATGATTTTTTAATTTGGGCGGTTAGTCAAAAAATAATTCCCAAAAAGTATTTAATTAAACAAAAATTGGGAGGAATAATTCCGCTAAAAGTGGTTAAGAAATTTTATCAAGAAAATATTTTGTTGTGTGGGGATGCCATGGGGTTGGTAAATATTCCCACCGGAGAGGGTATTTATTACGCCATGGAGAGTGGAAAAATAGCCGGACAAATTATTTCTTCAAAAACAAACAGTCTCGGAAAGAGTTACAATAAGAAAACGAGAAAAATAAGAAGAAGTGTCTTTCTTTTCCCTTACACACCACCACCTCTGATTACCGTTAATTTTTTTCGAGGGGTATTTTTTATCGTAAAGTTGTTGGAAAAATTTTCATTAACACAAAAAATTAACACCTTAATGATTCAACTAGCCATTCGTCGGCGATTTTTAGATAAAAACAGTGCTTATTATAATAAAAAAATATTACCTTTTTGATTAAAAAAAAGTAATGTTTTTTAATAAAAAAATGAGTAAAAACAAACCTTAAAATAAGCTTTTAAGGTGTTGTTATTTTTTTAAAAAATGATATACTAAAGCGTAAGGATGATTAAATAAAAATTAAAAATAAACGTTAATTATAGTTAGGCGATTTGTTTTTGTTTTTTACAAAAAATGCAAACAGACACAAAAAAAATAATTAAAGACAATTCCCATAAGATCTTAATAATTGGGTTTCTTTTGTTTTGGGGTGGTTTTTCTTTGGCCAATCAAACGGGGTATAATTATATACAGGATCCGGATGGTGACGGGCTTTCCAATATGGAGGAAAAAAGTTTAGGAACGGATCCCAACAATAAAGATACTGACGGTGATGGGTATTCAGATGGAGTGGAGGTGGAGAGTGGCTATGACCCACTTAAGCCGGCTCCGGGGGATAAAATTTTAAACACAGAAGAACAAAAAAAAGAAAAACCGTTAGATCTAAAAACAAAGGAAAAAGTAAAAAAAAATGATCAACAAGAAAAGGATGATAAAAAAGA
>CAYMNT010000039.1:0-6637 GCA_964391875.1 uncultured Bdellovibrionales bacterium | reverse complement strand
ATAAATTCCTAGTAAAACCACCGGTAAAGATCCCAAAAGAAAAAATGCCCAACTCTCTTCTTGTTGTTTAATCGTTTGTAAATAATTACGCATTAACCAATAAAGTGCCACAAAAGAAAAAATAATTATGGTAAGCTTGATTGACTTATTTCTATCGGGGGAATTAATTAATGAACATAGACCTAAAAAAGGAAAAATAAAAATCCAATAATCTAACCAGCTAAAGTTATTTTCCGACTTGTCATTTTCTATTTTTTTATCATTGGTTTTTTCTTGAAAACCCAAAAGATTAAATCGTCTAAGTTCTTTTTTGCCAATCAAATAAAGAAAAAGCGTAGCTAAAATTAAAATTATTCCCAACCATTGATAGGCTCTTAAAGAAAAAAGCAATGAATGAGAAGAAACTACGCTTGTTTCCAGCGGTAACATCATTAAAAAAATCCAAAATAATTTTCTGGTATAAAAAATTGCCCCTCCTAAAAAAACCAGCGACAACCCACCAAGAACACTATTAGCGAAAGGAAGTTGTTTCGTTAATGTTGTTATAATTAAAATTATCTGAAAAATCAACCCACCAACTCCCCAAATTAAATATTTTTTATTAAATATTTTTTGCAATTTATTTTATTAATAAATTATTCTTTTATTTTTCCTCTGCTTTCTTCTTTAGTCTTGCTACCTCTTGCTGATTTTTATCTGATCCCTCTTCTCCTCTTTTTTCTTCAAACTCATTTATCTGCTCTAAATAGTCTTGCCATTTTCTAAAAATATTTTTCACTTCTTCATCTTTTACTTCTTCAATATTAATTTCATCACCCTCTAGAGAAGCTATTATCTTATCCATAATTTCCTTAACTTTATTTCCACCCTCAATTTTTTCTTCCTTCTTCATTTCATAATTATCTGTTTCCGAATCTTCTTTTATTTCTTCTTCAAACGTATCATCTTCTAATCGCGCTATTTTACCGAAAAATTTAATCACTTTTTCCGCTAATTCATCTTTTTCGTCCCATAAAGTCTCCTCTATTTCTAATGGAGTGGAGCCACTTAGAATATGATACATTAAATTATTCTGTCTATTTCCAAATATTTTTTTAATTATAGGAGACATTAAAGAAAACGCCCAGCCCATATTATCAAACCCTTTCTTTGACATTAGCTCTATCACTTGCTTAACCATTTTTTTCTTCTCTTCGTATTTTTCTTTAGTATTTATTTCCCTATTCCCATTCGCTGTTTCTTTTTTTGGTGATTTATTGCTATTTACTGTAGCCGAATCTAAGCTACCTGTTAAATCGTTCATCTTATTATATTAATAATTATATTTTTTTTAAATCTTCTAATAAATTTTCGTTTCTCTTTTGACAATTTAAATATTCTTCCGCCCCACCTAAATAATAATTCTTTTTTGCCACATTTTTCCATTTCTTTTTCAATGATAAATATTCTTTTAAGGATATGGTTTCTCCTAATTCTTGTTCTGCTTTTTTCAATTCATCTTTTAATTTTTCACTTTCTTCTCTAGTTAACGCTAAAAACTCTTCATTCATTTCGCCGTAACCATCTTCTTCTTTTTTTCTCTGCTCAACTAATTCACCAATTTCTTCAAAAAATTTTTCTTTTAATGTGTTTATTCCTTCCATTCTATCCGAAAATTCCGTTCTCATTTTTCTTAAAATATTCACCGCTTTTTCAGCTTGTTGATAATCTGCTCCCAAAAATAATATCCTTGCTCTAAAAAAAAGATCTTTTATCATCTTTTTATATTCTTCTTGTTTCTCTTTAGACAAATCACCCGTAAGTTCTTTTAACCTTTCACTGAATTTTTCTTCTCCAATAAGCTCTTTTTTTCTTCTATTAAATTCCTTGATTTCCTTTTCAAATTTTTCAATTTCAGTGTCTAAAATATCTAAAAAATCAACCAGTTGTTCTCCAGTTTTAATTGTTCTCCCTTCGTTAGCTTTATCTGTTACATCATTCATTGTTTAGTTTTTTAAAATTCAGCTACTTGAAACTGATTTATTTCTTGATTGTTATTTCTCAAACACTTTACTTCTATTTCTTCAATTAATTTTTACCAATTATTTAAAAATTTATCGTGTGGCTTGTTGCATTGCATTTATTTTTCACCATGTAAAATAAATTTAGTCTTTTTTTGTTTATAAATTTTCCACCGCTCTTTTGAATTGCTCCCCCCGATCAAATTCATTATCGAACATTCCAAAACTGGCACAACCCGGCGAAAGTAGAACTATCTCTCCCTTTTCTGCTTCATCACTGACCGCTTTTATCGCTTCATTCATGCTCTCAAAAATACCCCTTACTTTTTTTGCTCCACCTTTAACTTCAATTATTTTTTTTAATTCTTCCGTAGCCGCTCCTTTAAGTAAAAAAACTTTCTTAACATTATCATTGGTGGCAATCTCTTCCCCCAAAGACATTAAATCTAATTCTTTATTGGAGCCACCGGCGATTAAATTAATCGGTCGAGAAAAAGATTGTATGCCGGCAATTCCGGAAGCCGGTGTGGTGGCAGTTGTATCATTGTAATATAAAACTTCATTAATTTTTCTTACAAATTCTAAACGATGAGGCACACCTTTAAAATTAATTACCGCTTCTTTAATAACCTTAACGGGAATATCAACGGCTAGACAAATAGCTGAAGCTGCCAATATATTTTTTATATTATGCTTACCTCGAATATTTATTTCTTGTAACTGACAAATTATTCCTTCTTGACCATCTTTATTATATTTTATTTCTTCTTTTTCTACAAAGACACCGTTGTTTTTGTTTATTTGTTTTTCAGAAAAACCAAATACTGTTCCCTTGGCTTCATTTTCAAACTCCCTTAATATTTCGTCATCGTAATTAAGCACTAGAACTCCTTTTGACTTTTGGTTAAGAAAAATCGCCTTTTTGTCTCTAATGTATTTTTCCATGGAACTATAATAATTCAAATGATCTTGAGTAATGTTGGTAATTACTGCATAGCGAGGACTGATTTCTTTTCTTCTAAGTATGGAAAGTCTCCAAGAAGATAATTCAAAAACTACCCAACTTTTTTTATTTATTTTTTCTAATTGACTAATTACCGAACCTTGTCCAATTCCGACTTTAATCGGTTTTCTTCCGGCTTTTTTAAGAATTTCATAAATTAAAAGTGAAGTGGTTGTTTTCCCTTTGGTGCCGGTAATTCCAATAATATTTTTAGTGGGAGATAATTCAAAAAATAAACCGGCGTCCATTTCTACCGGAATTTTATTTTTAATGGCGGTTTGAATATATTTATCTGTCCAAGGAATAGCCGGGTTTTTTATTACTAAATCAACTGATTCAAAATCTTCCATTCGATGTTGCCCAACCACTATTCTCACATTTTTCAATTCTTTTAACTTTTTAATCGAGGGTGCCAATTTTTCTTTTGACTTTTTATCAGTGGCCACCACTCGGGCGCCCTGTTTACTCAGCCAAGTAATTAAATCCACTGCTCCCCCATGCAGTCCAATACCCATTACGGTTATTTTCTTTTTATTTAAGTTTATTTTGTTCTTTTTCATAATTTTTTTATTTCCAAAAATTAATTTAGACGCTGAACGGCCATATATGGTGCACAACGAATGGCTGTAGCCGTTCACTACATGGACAATACGGACCATGACCTATAGTAATAGCGTTCGGTACCATATCGTAGTAAACGGCCATGGCCGTTCTAATGAATGGCCAAGGAACGACTATATATGGTGCACAACGAACGACTATAGCCGTTCACTACTACTACATGGTACCATATTATACGTACTGAACGGCCATGGCCGTTCTAACTATAGCCGTTCACTACATGCACAGCCGTGGTATCATATTATACGTAGTGAACGACTATAGTCGTTCACTACATGAACATTCGCTAAAATTTCAAACTTTCAATAAATTCTTTATCCATATTCTCCGGAACCGCTTGATCCATTTTCCAATTTAACGGATTATTATAAATATACTCTCTAATCTTTTTTATGGCTTTATCGTTTCTAATAATATGATCATAGAAAGACTTTTGCCAAGTGAATTCATTGTTAGGAAATTTTTGATTTATGATCCGTGTAACAGCTCCCTTAAAACCATTAATTACTTTTGGCAAATACATTTGCGATCGCTTGTTCTTTTGTAATAAATAACTATAATCATTTAACTCTTCGTTTCTATCTTTTATTTCTCTTTCATTATTATAATAAATTATTAAAATCCCATGCAAGTGATTAGGCATTATCACCCACTCATCTAAAATTATATTTTTAAAATGCTTGGGGATATTTTCCCATATTTCTTTTACAATTTCACCAAACTCATTTAAAATAACTTTTTTATCAACAATCTCACCTAGTAATTCTCTCATTTGACTAACACAAATAGTAACGAAATATGCTCCTGGTAAAGAATAATTATATCTTGTTAATCTATTTTTCTTGCGTATTATCTTTGACATAATTTTTTTACAAGCAATGAATGACTATATATAGTGCGCAATGAACGGCTGTAGCCGTTCACTACATGTTTGGTGTCATATTTTATACGTACTATATAGGGTGCGTAGTGAACGGCCATGACCGTTCTAATGAATGGCCAACTGAACGGCTGTAGCCGTTCACTACGTGTTTGGTGTCATATTTTATACGTACTGAACGGCTATAGCCGTTCACTACAGGAACAATACGGACCATGACCTATAGTATAGCCGTTCGGTGCCATATTATAGCGTCGTACTGAACGGCCATGGCCGTTCTAACTATAACCGTTCACTACAACCGTTTTATGACCATTTTACAAACACCCCTATTTATCTTGAACCGCTAATTCCACTAATCGATTTGAATAACCCCATTCATTATCATACCAACCAACCACTTTTACTAAATTACCTCCCACTACCTTAGTTAATTCAGTTTGTATAATGGATGAATGAGGATTGCCAATAATATCATGGGTAACTAAAGGTTCATCAGTCACTTGTAAAATATTTTTTAAACCTTTTTTTGAAGCTTCCGTTAAAGCTTGGTTAACTTCTTCTACGCTAACTTCTTTTTTCACCACTGCAATCACATCACTAATTGAACCCACTAAAGTTGGCACGCGAAAAGCCATTCCGTCAAATTTACCTTTTAACTGAGGTAAAGTTTTAGCGGTAGCTATCGCCGCTCCGGTGGAAGACGGCACTACATTTTGCGCCGCGGCCCGTCCTCGACGAGGATCCTTTTTACTAATTCCATCCACAATATTTTGAGTGGAGGTATAACTATGAATAGTGGACATTAAAGATTTCTCCACTCCGAAGCTATCATCTAAAACCTTCATTATTGGAGCAATACAATTGGTTGTGCAAGAAGCATTGGACAAAATATCATCTTCCGCTGAAACAATTTCATCATTTACTCCCATGACTACAGTTTTAATACTTTCATCTTTAGTGGGTGCGGAAAGAACTACTCTTTTAGCTCCCGCCTCAAGATGTCCCCCGGCCTTTTCACGATCCTTAAAGAAACCGGTACACTCCAAAACAACATCTACTTGCAATTCTTTCCAAGGTAATTTAGCCGGTTCCGGATTTGAAAAAACTTTTATTTCTTTTCCATCCACTATCAATAAATTATAATCAGCTTTTTCAATTTCTTTAACTTGAATATCTTTCGAATAAATGCCATAGGCCGTGTCATATTTTAATAAATAAGCCAAATTATTTATATTACTTAAATCATTGATGGCCACCACTTCCACGTCTTCTCTCTCTAACATTATTTTAAAACTTGGTCGACCAATTCGACCAAAGCCGTTAATGGCAATTTTTTTCATTTTTTTATTTTAAAAATTAATTATTGCTGATATTTTTTTTAAAACAACTAGATATCTAAATTTTCCACACTCTTAGCGTGCGCCTGAATAAACTTTTTTCTCGGTTCCACTTCACTGCCCATTAATATCTCAAAAATTTGATCTGCTCGCTCAGCATCTTCAATAGTTACTTGTTGCATCACTCGAGTTTCCGGATTCATGGTGGTTTCCCAAAGTTGCTCCGGATTCATTTCTCCCAAACCCTTGTAACGTTGGATGTTTATTCCCGAAACAATCTCTTCACCCTCTTCTCCGTCTTTATTTTCCTTTATTTTTTTTGAACCCTTTTTGCTCATTTCTTTTAATAACTTACCTTTTTCTTCTTCCGTAAAAACATATTTCACATTTTTTCCTTTCTTTAATTGATAAAGCGGTGGTTGAGCAATGTAAATATAACCTCGTTTAATTAATTCTTCAAAATGACGGAAAAAGAGAGTTAATAGTAAAGTTCTAATATGTGATCCATCCACATCGGCATCAGTCATAATGATAATCCGGTGATAACGTAACTTATCTAAAATTAAATGTTCACCTACTCCCGCTCCTAAGGCGATAATTAAAGACTTTATTTCCACTGAAGACAACATTCTATCCAAGCGTGCCTTTTCTACATTTAATATTTTTCCTCTTAAAGGTAAAATGGCTTGGAATTGTCGATCACGCCCTTGTTTAGCTGAGCCACCAGCTGAATCTCCCTCCACAATATATAACTCTGACTGAGAAGCATCGCGAGAAGAACAATCAGCTAACT
>CAYMNT010000038.1:0-7131 GCA_964391875.1 uncultured Bdellovibrionales bacterium | reverse complement strand
CCGATGATGGCCGGGTATTTTAGGTTACCTCGGTCAATAATAGTCACCCGAGCCGGAATGGTCTTTTTATCCATTATAATTTTAATTCGCACCACCGGCCGATAACTGGTTCCATGGGAAGAATGAATAATGGCCGTATCCACCAAGTAAGGAACTTTTTTAAATAAACTTCCCCGTTCTTTTATTTCTACTTCTTTCAGTCCCTCCCAACCATTATTATCTTGGTAAATTTTTTCATATTCATTAATCGTATCTCCAAATCCTAATTCTTTGGCTAAGTCTAAATCTATTGACGTAAAACTGGCTCCGGTATCCACTTTCGCTTCAACTTTTATTTCTTTTTTATTACGCCCGATGATAATAATCTTTTCTACTGTATTAATTATTTTTTTACCATATAATCCTTCCACTTCCTCTTCAATTTCTCCACCAAAAAGATTTTTCGCCAAGGAAACACCCCTTTTAACTGTTTTAATTTTTAGTCCCGCCACTCTTTGCAATCTTCCCAATAGTCCTTCCTGATTAGCATTTTGAATGGAGAGACCCGGTCGAGCGTTTAATTCCATAAAAACCGGTCCTCGTTCTCGATCAATGGCAATATCCGCTCCCAGAAATCCCACTCCGGAAACATCCTGAGCCTCAATGGCCATTCTTAAAATGTCATCCCAAAAAGGAATTTTTATTCCGCTTAATAGCAATCTTTTTCCGGGAACATATTCTATTTCCCTTCCAAATTGAATGGCTGTAGTGGTCGTCCCGGTAGCCATATCAATTCCTACTCCAATTCCTCCTTGGTGTAAATTGGAAGTTCCCCCGGATGATTCCGTGGGAATTCTCATTTCCGCCATCACCGGCACTCGATTAAAAACCAACACCCTAATATCGGGAATTCCCTTATAAGCATAGGGCTTGAATACTTTAATTAATTTAATTCGTTCTTCGAAAAAAGCAAAATCCGGCGTGCCCGTTCTGGAAAAAGTACCTTCCAGGGTATTTCTCACTTGATTTTTTAAATCTCGTTCCAAAACTTTACTTCGATCGGCTTTTATCCAAATATTTTCTTCGCCCTCCTTTGTTTTTTTTCGTCCATAAACTACTAAAATACCTTCACCTCCAAAACCAAAGTTAGGCTTCAAGACAAAGCTATTAGGAAGCTCATCGAAATTAAAGTTAATCAATTCTTCCCAGTTGCGAATTTTTCCTAATAATTTTGGCACAGGTAAACCCGCTCGTTTAAGCACTTTTTTGCATCTTAATTTATCATCTGCCAATCTTTTGGCGGAAGTTAAATTAAAAGGCCTAATATATTCCAGGTTTCGAGCATTAATTCCTAAAATTCCATTATTTTTTTGAAGAATTCTGTGCATTTTTAATAATATCTTTAAAGCGAAAATATTCTGACACTCTTAACCCCGTCCATTTACCTAACAAAATGTTTATTGGAATGGTTAGCACTATCACCCAAGGATAATTTTGAATAAAAATAATAAGTTCTTGCCAGCCCAATAGAAAATAACAAAAAACAGAAATGACTAGCGTTTCTAATGACAAAATATTAGCCTGACGAATACCTTTTTCAATATAAGTGGAAACAAATTTTTCTACCAAAGTAATCATAATAAGAATGGGAAAAATTGATATACTCACTAGGCCGGTCATTTTAAACAATCCTCCTCCCACTAAAACCAATAAAGTGGTCAAAGATACCATAGTAATCACTATGGCCATTCGTGGAAGATACAACAATCTTAATTTTTTTAAAATAGCCCTGGTAGCTAGACCCACCGCCAACACTAAAACAAAAATAAATACTCCATATTTAAGTCCTTTCCAAAAACTATCGGCTTGCGCCCCAATGGCTAAAAAAGCAAAAGTAACTAAAGCCGGAGTGTAAATTCCGAAAGCTTTAATTCCCAACACTTGACGGAAAAAAGCGATGAGCGTCACCACCAAAGGAATAATTAAAATTAAAGTTACTGTCTCAATCGGCACTGAAGCCTGATTGGTAACGAATTCTATAAAATTACTGTTCATAATTATTTTTTTAAATAATAAAATATATTTTTTATTTTTTGAAAACTATTTTATCCTCCACTGACGATTTAAAATTATTTTTTGATTTAAATTTAAAAAACATTAAAAAATCCTCAACGCCTTATTTCACTCGGAGAGAATTTAAATGGTCAACTTATTTCTCCCCCCTCCGTTACTTAAAGAATAACATTCTCTTCGGGTTAATGTCAATCAAAAAAGATGATTTAAATTTCTTTGCTCAAAATTTATTTTTGTTTTATAATGAAAGATAAAGAAATAACTCTGCGTTATTTTGTTTATCGTTATTATTTTTTATTTTCTAAAATGAAAAAACAAAAAAAACCTATTCTTTTTGATGCTGATTATCTTAAAGTTTCCCATCAAATTACTAAAGAGAACCAGCCCTTCCTTAATGTTTTTTCCTATGAAGAAGAAAATGTTGATAAACAAAGAAACGGTCGACTTTTTGGCATTATTCAATCAACTGATCTTTCAGATGACTCTTCCTATCTTCCCAACCTTATTGCCCAAATTATAAAAAAGGAATTTTTTCGTAATTCAAAAAGATCCTTTGAAACAAGATTTGAAGTAGCTCTAAAAAAAGCCAATATGGCTCTTTCTGACTTGGCGGAAAATGAAATTATTCAATGGATTGGAAAACTACATACCGCCATTGGCGTTTTAAAGGAAAATGAATTCATTTTTACTTACACCGGGAAAGGTAAAATATTACTCATTAGAGATAAAAAAATATTAAACCTAACCCCATCGCTTAAAGAAGAAACTGAAACTGATTCAATTCATCCCTTAAAAACCTTCGTGGATGTTTCCCATGGATATTTACAAGATAAAGACAAGTTAATTTTTATGAGTAGTTCCGTTTCAAAGATATTTTCTCAACAAGACTTGGAACGTCATGCTAAAACTTTCTTCTCCGCTGAATTGGATAATTTGATTAAATCTACCATAGAAAATGAGGGAGAAAATGAGGGAATAATCATTGTCAATCTTAAAAAACATTTATCTCTTAAAAAAAGCAAATTAACTAAAAAAGCTAAGTCCGGTAATAAGAATTTTTTTGGAGCGGATACCGCCAAAAAGAAAGAGCCAAAAAAAACCAAACCTTCCACTTCCAAGAAAAAACAAGCCGTTAAGAAAAAATCAACCATCTCTTATTCGCCTTCCCCTTTTAAAGAAAGTGAAGCTCCTTTAGACGATAAAACCACTCCTTCTCTTTCTGATAATTCTTCAAAGAACCAGTCGTCCCTAAAAGATAACTCTCTTTCTCCTTTCGAAAAAAGTCCGGAGCTTTATATTAGTGAAGAAGAAAGTGGTCAACTTGAAAAAGAAATTAAAAAGAAAAAAATTTGGCAACTTAAAAAAATAAAAAAGAAAATTTTTTCTATTTTTAAAAAAAGTAAAACCGGTTTAATTACCGCTACTCAAAAAACCGTTACTTCCGGAGGCAAATTAAAAACAAATATTTTAAATCAAACCAAAAAACAAAGTTTGGCGGTTATGAAAACAGTAGCTCAGACAAAAACAAAAATTGCTCAACAAGGTAAGCATTTATTGTCTAACACTAAAAATCTATCAGCCGGTAAATTCTCTCGCAAAAAATCTCTCAATAAAAATAAAAAAATAATTGCTAAAAACTCGGTTAAGAATGAAATTGTAGAAAATAACTCTATAAAATTAGTTAATAAAAAATCTTCAGAAAAAAAATCTCTTGATTTTCCAATGCACAAGTTAAAAAAATTAACTGCCCACACTGACACTTCTTTAAAAAAATCAGCTTTTGAAGATATTCCCGATAAAGTTAAGGCACGGGAAGGAAAAAAGATTAATAAGAAATTTAAACAGTTTTGGGATAAACCAAAAAAAATTAAAGTGCAAGCAATTGATTCCTCCCCCAAAAAAATAAATGACTTTAGTGTTCCTTTCTTGAAAAAAATTACCGCTTTAAGTGATCATCCTTTGGGACGTCTATTAAAAGAAAACTTATTTGTTGTTATTGTTGCCTTACTAATTGTCGGTATTCCTTTCACTCTTTGGATGATTATTCCTCAATTCAAAAAACAAACTAGCCCAACAATCAATTCACCTGTCCCCCTTGCAAACAAGAAAAAAACTCCTCCCCCGAAAAAAGAAACAATTACTCCGACCAGATCAAAATCAAAAAAATTAGTACGATTAAATAAATTACCACTAACCCTTAGCACCGGCAAGGAATCACTTTTTGTTTTAGCTCAAGATGAAACTTTTTATGCCCTTGATCCCACCAATAATAAAACAGAAACTTTTCATTCCGAAAAGCTTAAAGGCATCACTCATTTAACTTATCTCCCCAGTCTTAATTTATTTTTCTTTTTACCCAATAAAACCACTGCCACTTTGGTGTCCTTCAGTCCCGCCACTAAAAAATTTGATACCCAAAAAATCAATTTACCGGATAAGTTTGAGCTGGTTGGAGCAGGTACTTTTTTGGATTATCTTTACCTGTTAGACAAAAATTCCCATCAAATTTATCGTTATCCTCGTGCCGAAGGAGGTTTTGGTGAGGCTAAGGCTTGGTTAAAAAAACCATTGGAAAACAAAAATCCTCAAGCTATTGCCATTGATGAGAACATTCGTTTAGCTTATGCCAATGGTAAAGTGGAAAAATATTATCGAGGAAAATTAGTAAACGAAAAAACTTTCTCTGATTTTCTTCCCGCTAAAATTTTCACCACTGATCAATTAAAAAATTATTATCTTTTGGATACTGCTCAAGGAAAATTATTACAGGTAGATAAAGAAAGAGATGAAATAAAAAAAGAATTAGTTGATGTCAATCTTAAAAATACTTTAGACTTTCAAGTAGATGAAAAAAATAATCAAATTTACTTTATCGGAAAGGATAATCAAATATTGAAACTTGCTCTGTAACTTTCTTTCTTTCAACAGTGAATTTTAATCTCTTTGCAAATAAACAAAAACCCCTATGACCATTGGGGTTTTTATTTATAAATTTAAACTGTTTTTTTATTTCAGTTTTTTCTCCTTTACTTCAGTGGAATTCTTTTGAGTGAATAAACTACTCACATCAATACCAAAGTAGCCTAAGGAAGCAATAATAATGGTTACTGCGCCGGCCTCATCCAAATTACCAATTAAGGGAATATTGTCCGGAATAAATTCAAGAAACCCCGCTGTTGGATTGAGTAAATAAATAAAAGCTATTATACCCACCAAACCCACTAAAAAAGTTTTCATTTTATTTTTCATAAATTTTATTATTTTTATTTTTTAACGCAAATTAATAAATAAATATTTATTTAATGTTGTAGTCCCACCCTCGTTTTAGTCATTGATATTATTTTATTTACTCCAAAAACATTTATAAGTACGTCCGTTATTTCTTGTGCTGGAGCGGGCCCGTAGCCCGGTTCATTAGTTTATTTATTCACTACCGGAATCTTCTGGCGTGAGACTCGGACTTTTGGAATATAAATACACGCTCTCTTGCGTACCATGATCACGACATTTATTTTACACACTAAACCTATTTTATCCTTTCTTTGGAGCGTTTATAAACACGCTTGTCATTTTTTTCCTCCTTGCTAAAAAATTCCTTTTCTATGTCAATATCTAATTCTACGCCAACCGCAAACAACATATTTAAAACATCGGTAATTTCTTCTCCGACTTTATATTTTATATTACGCTTAGTGTCCACATTCATTCCGGATATTTTTCTACAAGCTTTAGCTAATTCGCCCATTTCTTCCATAAGCAAAATCAATCTTTCGTGGATAGTTTCGTCTGCAAATCCACGCTCTTCAATTTTCTCAGCCACATATTTTTGAAGCCGACTTATCGTTCCTGGTTTTAAAGTAATTTACTTAGTCATAAACAAAAATAAATTATTTATTCTTCCTCTTTTACTTCTTCAATTTCCACTTCTTCTAATTTCAATACCTTATCCTGCTTATTAATCTTTAACATATCTTTATCAATTTTACCCAATTCTTTATAAGATTTTTTATAATGATTAACAGTCGTGGCTAAACTATTTCCCAACTTTCCATGCCAAACTTCATAACTTTGTAAATGTTTTCCCAATTTTTCTACATTTTTTTGAATATCCTTGGCCGTTTCTTCAATTTCTAAAGCTCTCAATCCTTGTAAAACCGTTTGCAAGTAAGCCAAGAAAGAAGTGGGAGAAACAATCACCACGTGTTTATCTTTAAAGGCGTACTCGATTAAATTTCGCGCGTTGATTAAACCAACTTTCCCTACCAATAAATCATAATAAATTGACTCTGAGGGAATAAACATAAAAGCAAAATCTACCGTATTCTCTTCCGGCCGAACATATTTGGCGGTTTCATCAATTCGTTTCTTTAAATCTTCTTTAAAATTCTTAGCAATTCGTTCCCGCTCCTCCTTGTCTTTGGCGCTCAGTAAACGTTCATAATTCTCTAAACTAAATTTTGAATCAATGGGGATAATTTTTTTGTCCACAAAAACTACCGCGTCCACTATTTCACCATTTTTAAAACCATATTGCATTTCATAGGAATTGGGCGGTAAAACATTTTTTAAAGTTTCTTCTAAAAAATATTCCCCCAACACTCCTCTTTGTTTGGGATTTTTTAAAATATCTTGTAAATTTTTTAACTGCTCGGAAAATCCCACTACTTGTTTATTGGTTTCATCCAGCTTGGTTAATCGCTCCGTTACCTCCTTAATCGATTTTTGTGAATGACGACTCATTTCTTGAAATTGCTTACTAACCTCACTTAATAATTCCCTGCTTTCTCGAGAAATTCCTCCCATAAAATCACCACTCTCTTTAATTTGCTGTCTGGATAATTGATTAGCTTCGGAAAGTTTCTTATCTAGGGCCTCAGAAAGTTGACCAACCTGTTGCTGTAACATTAAAATTGATTGTTCATCTTCCGGCTTACTTAAGTCTTGTTTTAACCCGGTAATTTTTTTATTAAAGAAAAAAATAATTGCTCCCACCGCTAGCACTAGTAAAATTATAATGACAATAATATTTAAATCCATACTTATATTTTTTTATTGTTTAATTACTTTTTTATTCTAACA
>CAYMNT010000037.1:3620-7148 GCA_964391875.1 uncultured Bdellovibrionales bacterium | reverse complement strand
GTAGATTTGTAGTTAATTTGTAGTTTTGTAGGGCAATGAAAAAGGAACTAAAGAATTTAAAAGATACTAAAAAATTTGCTGAAGATCTGGCGGAAAAATTTAAAAGTGGAAATTATATTGACCTAGACGGCAAGCAACGAAACGTCATTTTTTTGCAAGGAGAATTAGGCGCCGGCAAAACAACCTTTAGCCAATATTTTTTGGAAGCCATGGGAGCGTCGGGACCGTTCACTTCCCCAACCTTTGTTATTATGAAAAAGTACGAATTAAAAAGCTCAAAATTGAGAGGTTCGGCCTCTCAATTAACGGTTCCTCAATCCATCTATCACCTAGACTGTTACCGAGTAGATAGTGCTAGTGTTTTAGATCTAGGTTGGGAGGAATTGGTAGCGGATAAAAACAATTTACTCCTGGTGGAATGGCCTGAAAATATTAAAGATATTTGGCCGGAAAAGTATTTTTTGGTACAATTTAAAATACTAACAGAAAATAAAAGACAGATTAATATGGTTGTTGAAAAAAATAACAATAGAATAAATAAAACACTGAAATAAATTTAAAAAATAATAATAAAAAAATGAAAATCGACGAAACAATTTTCAGGAGATATGACATTCGAGGAATTTATCCTAAAGAATTCGGGCAAAAAGATGCTTACAAAATCGGGTTAGCTTTTGCTAATTTATATCCTGATCTAAAAAAAATACTAGTGGGTGGCGATACCAGGAAAGCTACACCGGAATTAAAAGAAGCGGTAAAGAGAGGGTTAATTGATGGTGGAAAGAAAGTAATTGACGCAGGAATAACCATAACTCCTGTCTTATTTTTTGCTGTTTGTCACTATAACTTTGACGGTGGCATTGTAGTTACCGCTTCTCACTTGGGAGGAGAATATAATGGCATAAAAATAGTTTTCAAAAATGCTCATCCCACTGAACCGGATGATTATGAAAAAATAAAAGAAGCCATTGTTAATGACCAACTCATTAAAGCGCCGATACTTGGCAAGGAAGAAAAATCGATTGATGCTGAAAATGATTATATCAATTATTTGTTAAGAAAAATAAAATTAAAAAAATCATTAAAAATTATTATCGATTCAGGCAATGGAGCAGCTAGATATTTACCGGAAAAGATTTTTAAAAAATTAGGATGTGAAGCAGAGACAATTTATGGAGAGGCTGATGATAGTTATCCTAATCATACTGCCGATCCCTATCATGAAGAAAATATGCAAGACCTCAAGAGAAAAGTTATTGAAAGAAAAGCTGATTTAGGTATAGCCTATGACGGTGATGGTGACCGAATGGGAATAATTGATAATAAAGGAAATATTATTGATGGAAATGATCAGTTAATGATGTTTTCTAAAGATGCCTTGTCAGTCAAAAAAGGACCTATCGTAGTAGATGCCAGAGCTTCACTGGCGCTAATTGAGGAAGTTCAAAAAGCCGGGCAACAAATTTATTTAACCGTAGGATATCACAGTGCCGTACTGGAAAAAATCATTGAAAAGGGGGGTGTTTTTGGGGGAGAGACAACTAGTCATTTTTATTTTCCCTTAGATTATTATTTAATTGATGATGGAGTTTTTGCTTCCTTAAAGGCAACCAAGATTGCATCTGAAACAGAAGATTTTTCTGGCTATATCAAATCACTTCCCAGATATTTTGCCAGTAAGGAAATTTTTATTAGTTTTCCAGATGAAAAAAAATATATTGCAGTAGATGACTTTGTTAAATTAGTTAAAAAGAAAAAGCTTGATGTTAACGACGTGGATGGAGCCAGAATTAATTTTGAAAATGGCTGGGGAATTATTCGACCGTCAAATACCTCTCCTTTCATTAAAATAAAGTTTGAGGGAAAAACCAAGAAGGATTTGGTTGAGGTCACTAAAAAAAGTGTGTCTCTTATGAGTGAGGCGGGGATTGAACTAAGCAAAGAAAATAAGAAAGACTTAAAATTAGAACGTTAACTTATAATTATTTAATAGAAAAACATGCAACCGATAGAAAAACTGAATAAAGAAAAGTTAAAAAAAATTAAATTAATTGTATTTGATGTCGATGGAGTACTGGTTCCAAGAGGAACAAGAATCAGTCAAGCAAATAACATAACAACTTTTCATACCAAACATATCCATCCTGCTCAAATTAAACAAATTAAAAGGCTAAAAGAGTTGGGTTTTATTATCAACATTAATTCCGGAAGGGGCCTATATATGCTTCAGGAAGTATTTAGAGGGATTTTACCGTTTACGAGTCTGACTTATGAGAATGGAAGTGCCACTTGGTTTGAAGGAAAAATTATCCAACACGTAAACAGCTTTGAATATTTATCAGATCTTTTTTTAGAGTTAAGGGGAATTGAAACTGAAAAAAACGTTAAAGGTTTCGAGCCAAAAGAGTTTATCATTACAATTCATTGTGAAGATAGAGTACAAAAAATAGAGAAAATCATCGCTAAATATAAAGATCTTTATTGTATTTGGAATGGAGAAGCTTATGATGTTGGTGTAAAAGGTATTCAAAATAAGGCTGTGGGTCTCACGTCATTATACAAACATCTCAAGCTTGAACAAGAAAATGTTTTGGCAATCGGGGATAATTTAAATGACAAGGAGATGATAGACGTTGCAGGAATTGCAATATCGGCAGATAAAACGAGAGTGGAAGGTGACTATTTTGTTCCGCTGAAAGGTGAATTTTTGCCGGCTGATTTGATGATGAGACAAATCATTAAAGAAATGTCCTAGTAACATATGTCCTGTTCTTGGAATAATAAAAAACCACCTTAAAATGAGGTGGTTTTTTATAATTAAGTAAAAATGATTAATAAGTTTCACATTTGAGTTCAAAATAAGCCTTGGGATGACTGCAAGAAGGACAAATATCTGGAGGAGTAGTTCCTTTGTGAACATGGCCACATTTACGACAAACCCATTCTTGTTCTTCATCTTTTTCAAAAACTTTACCGGTTTTAACTGCTTCAATCAATTTAGTGTAACGTTCCTCGTGATGTTTTTCCGCCTTAGCGATAGCCAATAATCTATCAGCTACATCATCCAAACCTTCTTCTTTAGCTTCTTGGGCAAATCCGGGATACATTTCGGTTTGTTCATAATTTTCTCCATTAATGGCGGCTTGAAGATTTTCTTCAGTTTTACCTAAAACGGTGGGCACACCGGCATTTTCCAGTTTGATCTCATCCAATCCTTCTTTATTTTCCGCTTTTTCTTTAAGCTGATTAATCATTCGCATTAGCCATTTAGCATGTTCTCGTTCTTGTTCAGCAGTTTGTGTAAAAATATCAGCAATCTGCTCGAAGCCTTCCTTTTTGGCAATTTTTGCGTACATGGTATAGCGATTACGCGCTTGACTTTCACCGACGAAAGCGGTAGCCAAGTTTTTTATGGTTTTTTGCATTTTAATTTAATTTAATTTTTATGTTAGCAGTATAATCTTTTCTTATTGAAATGTCCACCAATGAAAAATGTTTTGACAAAAAATAAATTCAATGACTATACTG
>CAYMNT010000037.1:0-3520 GCA_964391875.1 uncultured Bdellovibrionales bacterium | reverse complement strand
GGTCGAAAGCAGCACCCTGCTAAGGTGTTGAACCTTTACCGGTTCCCAGGGTTCGAATCCCTGCCTCTCCGCCAAAAAGTATGTTAAAGGGGTTATGTGCAGGATATTAAGAAAATAAATTTAATAAGTTTATTTTGTTGATATGATTATGAAAGTGTAGTTAATTACTGTTGGGGGTATGAGCTAAAAGTAAAATTAATTAATAATATATAAAAAAATGAAAAAAGTAATTTTTGGATTGGTGTTTGCGGTTGTAATCACGGTGCTTTCCGGTTGTGGCGCGACTGAACAAAAACCAGTAACAAAGAATGGTGAAATCAACGGAGGTGGCGCAGTAACTAAAAAACAAATCAATGACGTTCAAGCTAAATTGCAGGAAATAAAACAAAAAGTGCTAAAAGTTCAGATGGACAAAACACTATCAAAAGAAGAAAAAGCGCAAAAAATTGAAGCGTTGCAAACAGAAATTAAAAAGTATACCAAAGTATACCAATACTAAATAAGTTATTTTGTTGAGGCAGAATAGTTTACGTAAGATTTTAAAGATGCTAAAAATAAAACCGTTTCAAGAAACATTAAACGCGGGAATGTGCGGACCGGCTTCATTAAAAATGGTGCTTGATTATTACGGACTTAATAAAAGTGAAAAAGAATTGGCAGAACGATGCAATGTTGATAGTGATTTAGGCGTTGATGCTAAAGCTATAAAGAACGTTGCTCAAGAATTAGGATTTCATGTTCACATTAAAAACAATAGTAGTTTTGATGATATTGCGAAATGGTTAAAAAAAGATGTGCCTGTTATAGTAGATTGGTTTACACGAGGAAGAACTGATTATACTGATGCCGATGTTTCGGACGGACATTATTCGGTGGTTTGTGGTTTAGATGAAGAGAATATTTATCTCCAAGATCCGGAAATCGGTGGTATACGAAAGTTGAATAGAAAAGATTTTATGACGGTATGGTTTGATTTTGCCGGTCAATATATAAAACCGGAGGAACTCATTGTTCGTCAATTGATGGCAATTTATCATTAGGATTCTTAAATAAATTCAAAGAATAAACTGATGCAAGAAAAAATTAATGATGACTCTATTTCTGGGGAAAGAAAAGTAATTGATCTTGGAGAAAAAAGTGAACGAGTAAAAGAAAGAACGATTAAAGAAAAATTAAAAGCTTTAATATATGGTCTGGAATATAAAATTAGTAAAAAACAAAAAGTTGACGAAAAAGAACATTTTATAACAGCAGAGATTGATAAAAATAATCAATCTGATTTAAATAAGACTTATAATAATTTGGAAACAAAAATAGAGCAACTAGAAAAAGGAAAATTTTACCAAGGAACCTTTCGGGGAATTAAAAACAATGATATTTTGGGTGAGGTGGTTGTTTTCAGTAGAGAACTGGGAAATGGTAATATTTATTATTATCTTCCAATCAAAAATATAAGTTTGGATACGGAATTTATTTTGGTGGACAATTAAAAAAATAACTTTAGCTTATAAAAATTAATAATTTTATCAAAATTTAATATTTAGCAATCTTTAGGATACCAGTGAATCATCTTCGGTAAGAGGAAGATTTTTTTTCAATTGGATAAAAAAAGTGGTGCCTTTGTTTTTTCCTTGAGAGGTGGCACTGATTTTTCCTTGGTGAGCATCAATAATTTTTTTACAAATATAAAGACCTAAACCGGTTCCATTGACATAATTTTGAATAACTTTTTTACCTCGTTGAAATCTTTCAAAAAGATGTTTAAAATCTTCTGAAGTGATGCCAATACCGGTATCGGTAATGGCTAATTCAATTCGATTTTTAAAATTCTTCAAAGTAAGAGTGATTTTTCCTTGGGGGGTGTATTTAATGGCATTATCAATTAAATTAGAAATTACTTCTCGAATATGTTCTTTATCAAAAGGAAAAGGGCTGATTTCTTTTGAAGGGTAATTAACGGTGAGAGCTAAACCTTTTTGTTTTATGAGTGGTTTCATGGAGTCAACTACTTCGGAAATTAAGGCTGAAAAATCGTTTTCTTTAAACTTAAAAATAGTCTTACCGGATTCAATGCGAGAAATACTAAGCAAGTCTTCCACTAAAAAAATCAGTCTTTCATTGGAAAGAGATATTTTATCCACAACTGATTTAAGTTGCGGGGTAATTTTACCGTAAATATTTTCATTAATGAGAGCAATAAATCCTTTAATGGTGGAAAGGGGTGTCCGAAGCTGATGAGAGGCAATAGAAAGAAATTCTGACTTGGCCTTGTCTAATTTTCTTAATCGGCGATTGGCTTTTTGCAAATCTTGAGTGGCTCGTTGAACCTCCTTCTTCATTTTTTGAGAAAAGTTTTTAGTTTCTCCATAGAGGAGGGCATTTTCGATAGCGATGGCTGTTTGATAGCTGATCAACTTCAATAAATCAATATCTTCTTGGGTGTAAACTCCCGTTTCTTTTTTTCCTAAGACTAAATAGCCGATTTTTTTATCTTTAATAAACAGGGGAATAGTCAGAGCGATTTTAAACTTTTTCAAAATTTTCAAAAAAGAGTTGATTTGTTTGTCTATAACCTCAGTTTCATTTTTTAGTTCATCGGTAATAATTACGCGATCATTAATTTTTCTGAAATAACGAGATAGGCTTTTTCGTAATTGATTATTAAAAATAAAACGATTGGTTGGTGAAAAAAAACCTTGATTAAAGCTAATTGAATAGGAAGTGTATTTATTTTTTTCTAATTGTTTTTTTTCTTTGATTAAAACACCAAATTTTTTGAAATGTAATGCATCAAAAAGTGTTTGATAGATTAATTGGTATATTTTTCTTTCTTCCAAGGTGGAAGTTAGTTGGGGGGTTATTTTTTTAATAATTTCAGCTGGGTCATAAAGGGTGGTAAAAAAATATTTATTGGCTAAATAATAAAAATATTTTTTAAGAGGTTGAAAAAGAAGAATTGCGATAAGTATGTTAAATAGATTAACTAAACGATAAAGAATATCATTTACAATATATTTATTGTTAAGATATTCACTGTTGGCGATAAAAAGAACCATAACCGAGACAGAAAATAAATAAACTGTGGAACGACGCAAAACGAATTTAATATCCATTAGGCGGTGCTTGATAATGGCATAAGCAATAAAACCAACCATTATTAAGGATAGTATTTGTCCCATCCAATTTAATGTAAAGATTCCAAAGGTTGGTAATAAAAGATTGGTAAACATACTAAGAATAGATGAAAGAAATGTTCCCCAAAAAATAAAAAATAACTGTGTTTTAATAATTCCACGATAAGTTATAAATTTAATTATCAAATTTACGTAAGAAGCAAGAAACATTAAAGAAATAAAGAGGGCATATAACAAATAAATTTCCCCAAAAATAATTATTTTTTCACCTTGAGGCACCAATTGAACAGCTTTAACTATACCATTGGTAAATAGCGTGAAATAAAGTAAGCTAACACTTAATAAGACAATTAAACCAGAAATAAATTTATTAGTTTTTCGATGTT
>CAYMNT010000036.1:0-7205 GCA_964391875.1 uncultured Bdellovibrionales bacterium | reverse complement strand
AATAAATTTATTTTTTCCGCTCAATTAATTCCTTTAATGATCGGTGGCACAATCTTTGGAACAATATTTTTTGTTTTAGCTTCCGTTTTTAATGGAGCTAATATGACTCGTATCCCGGCTACTATTACCCTTCTGGCCATCTTTGGTAGTATCGGTGCCAACATTTACTGGCTACCACTCTTAGGAATTCGAGCTACCGCTATTATTTTCTCTGCCACTTCCGCTTTTATGGGACTCTCCGCGCTATTTTTTACTTATTTAAAATTTTTTAGAGAAAAATAGACCATTTTATTTCTAACTTACCTAAAAATATTTAAACTATTTTTTTAATGGTTTTTTTTCAGTAAATTCATTACCTGATTGATTGTAATCGTTGTTGCGTTCCTTGTTTAGAAAAAATAATTTGCCATAATTGATTTTTACGTGCACGAAATGCTCCGGCGGAAGTCAATAAATAAAATGTCCACATTCGTTTAAAACGCTCATCATATTGATTTTTAATTCTGTCCCAGTGTGCAATAAAATTTTGATACCAAGCCATAAGAGTCTGATCATAATCTAGGCCGAAATTATGCCAATCTTCCATTATAAAAATACCTTCGAAAGCACTCGCTACCTGCTTTATTGAAGGAATTACTCCATTGGGAAAAATATATTTGTCTATCCACGGATCAGTTTGATTTACCGATTCATTCCCACCGATGGTGTGCAAAAGAAAAAAACCGTCAATTTTAAGATTTTTAGCGACTATACGCATAAAGGTCCGATAATTTTTAGGTCCTACGTGTTCAAACATCCCCAAGGAAACAATATGGTCAAATTGTTGATTAATCTCTCGATAATCTTGTAAACGAATTTCAACTGGCAACCCGGCACAAAGTTTTTTAGCTAAACTCACTTGTTCTTTGGAAACAGTAATTCCGGTAACTTGTGCCCCGTATCGTTCCGCCGCAAATTTAGCAAAACCTCCCCAACCACATCCTATGTCAAGTACTTGTTGCCCCGCTTTTAATCCAATTTTCTTACAAACTAAATCCAATTTAGCCTCTTGTGCTTCATCTAGGTTAGATGCCTTTTCCCAATAACCGCAAGTATAAATCATTCGTTTATCTAACATATTTTCGTAAAGATCATTGCCTATATCATAATGTTTCTTGGCAATATTTTTTGCTCGTGACTGAGGCTGTAAATTAAAAACTTTAGCTTTAATTGCCGGAATGAATATTTTCCAAGGTTTAATCTTTTTGTCTAGTTCCGCTTTAAGTAATTTAGTAATTAATTCATCAAGTTGTTTACTTTTCCACCACCCATCCATATAACTTTCTCCTAAAGCTAAAGAACCACCGGCTAAAACACGATTGTAAAATCTTTCATTATAAACTTGAATATCCCATGGGCGTGAACCATTGATTTTCACGTCTATTTGCTCAAGTATTTTCTTGATTGTCTTTTTTGCATTTGTCATAAGTTTGTAGTTAAATTATTAAAATAATATTAATCCTTCATTTTTCAAAGAAAAAATTTTTCTCACGTAAAACAATAAACGTCGCAAAAATAAATAATAATATCGTTTGAATAATTTTACTGTCGGGATTTGTGGCAAAAATTTCATTAAAATATCCAGCCGTAATATGAAAAATAATCGGCACCATAATATTTCTATTAGTTTTGTAATACAGCCAATTAATAATTATCACAAATGGAAAAATACTTACTAAAAAATTTACACCGTATATCCAACCGGTTTCCACTAAGTTGCTTTGGTAATAACCGACAATACCAGAAAGCGGTATATGCCAAATTCCCCAATAAAAAGCAAAACTGATAGAAGTCCAGAATAGATTAAGTTTATTTCTTAACACATCCGTTCCATAAGTATGCCATCCGAGTTCCTCTATAAATGGCGCTATAATTAACAAAAACCAAACGGGAAAAACACCGGAAACAAAAGTGTAATGTCCGGTAATCATAAACTGATTTATGCTGTAACCAAATAATAATGAGATAGCTTGCGCCAATAGAATACTGATAAGCATCAAAAAACCGGTTATAAATAAATATACCGGCTTTACTTTTGTTATATTAATGCATCGTTCCCATAATTCCTTCTTTAAATTTGAGTCTTGATGTATTAGCCAAAAGGCCATAAGCATCGGAGTAACAAGTCCCGCAAACCCCAACATCGTTACCGCTAACCTATTTGGATTTACTTGATGGCTTATCATCCCCGCCACCAACCAAAAGCCCCATGAAATAATAGTTGAGAAAGCGTAAAAAATTATTGGGTGTTTAAATTTTTTCATAAATGACACAAAAAATTATTTTATTATCATTTATATGCTTACTTCATTTTTTCTCTCTTTTTACTTTTTTCTCCTTAATTGATTACCCTTTAAATAAATTGGCCAGGCCAAAAAGCTTAATAACATTTGTAATAATCGACTAATCAACACCACCGCCACCACTGCAGACGAACTAATTCCCAAAAAACCGAAAAAGGTTATATAAGCCCATTCTTTAATGCCAATATTATTTATGGTAAGAGGCACGGAAGACACAATACTAATTAGAAAAATCATAGAAAGGTAATTTAATAGCCCCACTTCAATTCCCAAAGCCCAAAATAAAACATAATTGGCTCCGGCTAAACCGACAAAATTAAAAATAAAAGAAAGACCGATGGCTTTTAATATGGTGTTTGATTTTTCATGATAACTCCACACCTCTCGGATCCCCTTTTGAAAAAAGTTTTTCCCCTTTTCCGGTAGAATTGAAAAAAACTTGGGTAATTTTAACAATAAGTAGCTTAACAATAGTCCTCCAATAATAGCCAAGTTAATAAATAATAAAATTTTGTTTTGTAAAGTTGTTGAGTAATTTAAAATTGAAAAAAATAAAGCTAAAATCATTGCCCCCCAAAGACCGGTAATTCGATCAACCACCACCGAAGAAATGGCTTCTTTATATTTTTTTCTGGCATTACCAATCTCATAGGACTTGAAAGCATCCCCACCGATAAAAGAAGGCATAAAATTATTAATAAAAGTAGCGGAAAAATATAATTTAAAAAACTTACTTAAAGGGTAGTGTATTTTTTTTACCTTGGCTAAAAACTGCCATTTGAGTGAAGAAAAAATCATACCCAAAAAATAAAGTGCTACATATAAAAATAAATAATAGGGCTTTATTTGTAAAATATTGTTTAAAACTTCCGTCCAATCCACTTTAAAAATTACCCACCAAAGAAAAAGCGCTGAAAAAGTTAGTTTGATAATAAATTTTATTTTTTTATTAGAAATCATTTTTTTATTTAGTAATCTATAACAAATTATCTTTCCTGTTTCATTGTGTCTTATAAAGCGGTGACTATTTTATCATAAACCATTTTATATTTATCAGCAATTTTATCCCAACTCATTTTTTCCGCTCGTTGTCTTCCCATTATTCCCATTCGTTTTCTTTCTGCCGGATTATTTTTCAACCATGCTATTTTGTCAGCTAAATCAATCACATTTTTAGTTTTAACAATTAAGCCATTTTCTCCGTCTTTTATTAATTCTTTAGTGCCTCCAATGTCTGTGGCAATTAATGGAAGTCCCATGGCCAAAGCCTCCAACATAGCATTGGCCATACCTTCATTTAAAGAAGGAGAAACAAAAACATCTGCGCGAGAAAGAATGGAAGGTATTTCTTCATGATCAACTACTCCAAGAAATTTTACTTGTTTATTTAAATTCTTTTCCCTTACCATCTTTTCCAACAGTTCTTTTTGGTCCCCTTCTCCGATAATTTCCAAATAAACCTTTTCTCCCTTTTTTTGTAATTTTTCTAAAGCATTAATAAGATAGATAAAACCTTTTCGTGGAGTTATTCGCGTACCACAAACTAAAGAAAATTTATCAGCTGAATTATTATTCAAAAATTTTTGCGGATTAAATTTTTTAGTATCTACACCATTGGCAATTACCGCTATTTTTTTTTGAGGATAGGATTTTTTAGCTAATTCCGCTAAACCTTGACTATTGGCAATTACTTTATCGGCTCTTTTCCAAATAGATTTAATTAATGGCATTAAAAATTTATAAAGCTTGTCAAAACGTTCACTATAACCCGGCACATCTGACCCCCGTAGAGAAATTAAATAAGGTAATTTATAGGCTAATTTAAAATACCAACTCAAAGCACCGCAAGGCACCGTAAAAAAAGCATGGCTTAAATCATAATTATTTTTTTTGATTAATTTTCGAGAAAACCAAAAAGCTTTCCAGGAATAAAAAATAAGATCTTTTTTAGTTTGATAATGTAGTTCCTTTTGATTACCTTTTTTTCCTATGGGCAATCGATGAATTTTTATCCGCTTATTTATTTTTTCCAAGTGATATTTATCATCCAATGATGAAGTTATTAAATCCACTCGTAAATCAGAAAATTTACTATATTCTTGTAATAAAAATAACGTGGCATTTCCCGCTCCACCTCCCAAGGGAGGATATTCATAATTAAAAAAAAGTATTCTCATTTTCATATTTTTATTATAATTACAGCATACCACATTATTCAAAAACTTGCCTCCATAAATACCTTACCTGTACGTTTTTACTGAATTTTGGATCACGTGACTTGGCTTTAAATATTTTACTTTTAGCGGTAATACATTCCTTTTTTGGACTCAATTGATAAGCGGTTAAGGTGCCAAAATTTCTTTTTTCTTTAATATTGAGACAAGATAAAAATTTCTCTAAAAAATTTTCTTGGTTAGATTGAGTTCGCACAATAATAAAATAATTACCTTCTTGATATAGCGGTTTCAAATCTTTGGGAATATGATCTCGAGGAATATCACGCACATCAATTCGTTCCCAAAATGCGCGTTTATATTCCGGTTGCCCATAAATAAAAATAGGCCAATTATTTTTCTTATATTCATCTTCCATCCAATCGGCAATCATCATCATTTGCCTAAAAGTAATTCTGGTTTTTTCCTTTAAAATGTGGTCACTATAATTTAGTTTGAAATTTTCATGCTGAGAAGCTTGGGACAATTCATTGAAATATTGTTGTGCAAAAAATAAATTAGCTAATAAATAACCCAACATTAAACTGCTCACTAAAATATAATCTATTTTTCTTTGCCTTTTTAAAATTAAATTTAAAGTTAACCCCAGTGAAACAAAAGCCAAGGGAGCGCTAAGCAGAAAAAATCTAGGCGCTAATTTATAGGCTAAAGGAGTATAAATTACAAACACGGTGCCACCCCAAAGAGCGATTAATCGTAAAAAATTCCTCTTTTTTGCTGATAATTTTTCTTTAAAGTAGAAAAACCACCAGGCCACTAAGCCGGACAATACCATAAAAAAAGATATTATTCCCTGAGTTAATCCTTGACGACAATTGTATCCACAAGTTATATCCCAATGTTTCAACTCAGGAAAACCAACTTTTTGGTCGCCGGTTAACGTTATCCAATAATATTGCGTCTGCCAACCAATATTTTTTACTAATTTATCCGCTAAACTATGCTTATCTTTTTGAGTAATCCCCCGCTCAAAAGAAACCTTAAAAAATTCCCTTAAATTATCTCCCCCGGTTTTTAAATCATTAACAATTAACGGAGTGTTTAAAAATAAAAATAATAAAACCGCTCCCAGCCAATACTTAAATGCTATTTTAGGTCGTAACCAAATAAAATAAACAATCCCGATGAAAGGAGTAATCACTAAAGCCATAAAATGCATATTGATAAGTAAAGCCAGTGCGAAAGAAGATAACATTAACCAGTTAACTGTTTGTTTCTTTGTTGAATGATTGTCAGTAACCTTCAGTAGCCCGTAAGCGAATAAAATTGAAAAAAACGGTACTAATGTCGGGTTCCATCCAAAACGGCTGTAAATCACCAAAAAAAGCGAGACAGAAAAAATACCACTTAAACCTAGTGCTAATAATTTATTAAAAAATTCACGTAAAAAAAGGTAAAAAAGAGGTATGGCTAAAATATTTAAAATAAGAATAATCATTATGCTCCCGGCCGGCGTATCTCCAAAAACTAAAGCACTTCCATATTCCAAGTAATATAATAATGGACCCAATCGTAAATACGATCCGGCGGCTCGTGGCCCTTGCAACGGTAATTCTCCCGGACCATATTTTATTGCTGAATGAATAATTCGAAAATCACGTGCCTGATCTAATTGATAATGCATCCAATCTTCAAAATGATAAGCTCGCAAAAAACCACCCAAAATAGTAATGGCTAAAATCCCCCAAAAAATTTTATTCTTGATAACGTTTTTCATTGTATTTTTGTTTACTTTAGTTTTAAATTTTGTTAAATTAACAGCTTCAAAAAAATATCAAACTTACTTAAGTTTATCCCCTCTTATTATTAACAATAAACCAATAATAAAACTTATTCAGTTTATCTACTATAGACACTTACTTTTCCCCTCACCAATGATGAGTTATTAACTTTCTTAAAATTATCTGCCAAATAATTTCTCACCTCTTTGGTAATAAATTTTTTATCATTATCAGAAAAAACCATCCAAATTGTATGATTTTTATTTGTTTCAATAATTTCTTTCAAATAACTTAAAGTAATTTTTTTTACTTTTCCTTCTTTTTGCAATTGAGTTAAAGAGCGCTCCGAGCCAAAATCATAGACTTTTATATCCAGTCCACTCCAATAATAATTACGAAAATTTCTGGTAATCATTACATCCCCTTTTTGAACGTGTCGTTTTATATAATCAAAAACTTTCCTATAATTCGCTTGTTCGCCTTCTGCCGTAATATGATAACTATTATTTTCCAACATAAAATATCCATAATTGGGTAATAAAATAGCACTTAACATTATTACTCCGATGAAAAAATATTTTTTTTTAGTGTGTTTTTGCAGATAATGTGCCACCAGGTAAACTCCGCTAGCGGAAAGTATTAATACGAAAGGTTGTAAAAAGAAAATATACTGCGCTCCCACATTACGTCGCCACAGAAAAATAGCGCTTAAAAGTACCGTAAAAAAAGTTACTGTAATCCAAATGCCCGCTTGCCGATCATTTTTATTTTTAACTAGTTGCCTCATTCCCAATAAAATCATTACCCCTCCCAACAACGGATGCCAAAAATTATTTAGTATATGCCCTAAATACCTCCAATGATTATCGAAAAATACTAAAGAGCTGGTGAATTGTTCCCAAATGACC
>CAYMNT010000035.1:0-7422 GCA_964391875.1 uncultured Bdellovibrionales bacterium | reverse complement strand
TGTTTTTTAATTTTTTGGCATAAGTAAGAAATTGTGTATAATAAAAAGGAAATAATAAAGAGTAACTAAACTATTTACAGTCATGGAACAAAGCCCTAACTTATTAAGCAAAAAAGAAAACAATTCACCAGACAAAAAACGGCAAAATATGTTTGGGATAGCTTTGGACAAAAAAAGGAAAAGGTATATTGTGCGTTTAGCCCACGAAGACGGCAAGCCTTTAATTCTGAAAGACTTTTCGTTTAAAGGAAAAAATACACCGGCACAAGCCCTGGAAAAAGCAATAAGATTTAGAAATAAAAAAGTCAGGGATTTTCTATTAGAATGTACTGCCAATAGAGCAAATATAGAACTTAAAAATAACCAAACAGGAGTTACAGGTGTATACAGAAGGGAAAAAATAAGAAAGAACGGAGAAAAAGCAGGAATTTATGTGGCAACTTGGTATAATAAAGAAAATAAATTAGAAAAAATGGAATTTACTGAAAATAAATGGGGCGCAAAAGAAGCCTTTTTTATGGCTTGGGCAACGAGATTGAGAAAAAGTAAAATATTTAAAAAAGATAAAATAACTAAGCAGGCACTTTATGACCCAAAACAAAGTTTTGATATTGTGTACGACACAATAGGAAAAAGTCAAGCCGAAAAAATCTGGGAAAAAGAAAACTTAAGAGTTAAGCAATTAAAAATAACTTCCTAAAACAAAAATTTAAGATTAAACAAGTACCAACCTATCTAGATATTAATTTTAAAACACGGACATGAGCGAAAATTTATCAAGTCAACCAACAGGACAAGAAAAGCCACAAGATTTATATGTGGCAGATGAAATCATAGAACAAGGTAATAGTAGGGTGGAAATCAGTAGAGTTGGTGGAACAATTTTATCATGGACAGTAGATGGACAAGAAATAATTCCAAAATTGTTTAAAAAAGTAAATCAAGAAACTGGCAAAGCTTCTTATCGTGGAGGAATGCCAATCTGCTTTCCATTTTTTGGTCCAAGTCCAGAGGGAATGAAAAGTATTCCTCAACACGGTTGGTTACGTAACAGTGAAATGGAAATAATAGAATCAGGAGAAAACGAAATAACCTTTTCACAAGAAAATAAACCGACCGATGAATATCCTTGGCAATTAAAAACAACACTTCAATACAAAATAACGGATGATAGTTTAGAAGTAATATTACAAATCACAAGACTTTCAGATGGCCAACAAAGTCCGGCACCAATCGATCCGGCTCTCCATCCATATTTTGCAATTGATAAAAACAGTCAAACTAAAGTTGACCAGCAGGAAATAAATTTTTCTTCAGAAGCTCGTGGGCTAGATATTACAGATGATAGTGATATTACAATTGACACTAAGGCCGGTACGGTTAAAATGACAACTGAAGAATTTTCCAAGCTTTGGGTTTGGAGTGATAATCCAGAAGAGTATGGCTGTCTAGAGCCTGTGCTAGCTGACCTTAAAAATTTTAACACAACAAGCGGTATATTTTTGAAGATTGATGAAAAAATAAATTTAAAAATGAAATTGGCGCTATTAAACAAATAAAACAATTATCTGTAATTAAAGCAAAATTTATTATTGTTTTTTATTTCTTTGACTAAAAAGATCATCTACTATAGAGCCTTGCCCATTCTTTTCGTATTTTTTAAGTAGCTTTTTTCGCACCTTCTTTGCTTCAGCTTGTTCCTCTGCATATTTCTCAAAAACACTCCTGATTAACTTTAAATCAAATTCACCTTTTACATCAACCTCTTCTAATTTTTCATCGGGAACATTCCTTATTGAAGAATATTGATTTATTAATAAACTCACCCATTCTTCCGCTAACAACAACAACTCTTTATTAGTCACTAAATCATTGGCTAATTTTTCTATTTCTTTATCTGATAATTCTTTTTTGTTTATCTCGGGTATTGTTTCCATTATTTTTAATACTTTTTTTACTGACTATAGTTTAATTAAGCTCCTTAATAAAGTCAACCGATTAATTTTGAAGAATATCTCTTAACTTCCTTTTTACCTTGCCACCCAAAATGGCAAGTGTTACAATAAAAAATATCTACAAAAATTTTTAAACGTTAAATTAAAATTATGTTAAAACAGAAAGACCTTGCCTTGCTAAAAGAAAAATTATTAAAAGAAAAAGAAACTTTAGAACAAGAATTATCTAAATTAGCCACAAAAGAAGAAGATGGTTCCTACGAAGCGAAACATATTGAAATTGGTCGCGATGAAGAATCTAATGCCGATGAAGTTGAAAGTTACGCTGACAATCTGGATATTATTAAAACTTTGGAAAATAACCTAAAAGAAGTAAAGGAAGCTTTAATCCAAATGGAAAATAAAACTTACGGAAAATGCACTAATTGTCACAAGGAAATACCTCTAGAACGCCTCTTAGCTTACCCTTCAGCCACTGTTTGTCTTAATTGTAAAAAATAAATTTAGTTATAAAACTTTCCAATGACCAAATTTCTTATTTTTTTTGCTGTCATTGCTCTTGATCAATTCACTAAACAATTTGCCTTAACCGGTCTTCTGCCCGCCTGGGGAGGGAAATTGATTAATCCCATTTGTAATCCATTTATCAGTTGGGGAATTCCCTTAACCGGAAGCTGGTTTTGGTTGCTTTGGATTTTTGCCATTGGATCACTTTTCACTTTTCTACTTAATTCTCATTACAACATCTCTTTAATGATTATATTATCCGGAGCAATAAGCAACTTAATTGACCGTGTCCAACTTCATTGCGTAATTGATTTTATTAAATTAGGCAATTTCCCCGTTTTTAATTTAGCTGATATCGCTATCACCCTTGGTATGTTTTTTTTCATAATTGAACTTTTAACTACTCATAAAAAATCCGTTGATGAAACAACTGTTTAATTTTTATCAAAATTTTAATGGCTGTTAAAGTTTTTTCCGCTTGCCCCTGGGGAATGGAAGGACAATTAATTGAGGTTGAAGTAGACTGTTCTCCCGGACAAGCCATTTTTAATTTGGTGGGCTTACCGGATACTGCCATCAAAGAGGCAAAAGACCGAGTTTCCAGCGCCATAAAAAATTCTGATTTTCGCCCTCCTCATTTTTATGGACGAACTACGGTTAATCTGGCTCCGGCTGACTTAAAAAAGGAAGGACCGGCTTTTGATTTACCTATTGCCCTGGGAGTTTTGTTGGAAACCAATCAACTTAATCAATTACCGGAAAAATCTTGTTTTCTGGGAGAGTTGGCTTTGGATGGAAGATTGAGAAAAATTAAAGGCACTTTACCTATCACCCTAACCTTAGAAAAAAAAGGTTTTGAAAAAATATTTTTACCCACGGAAGTAGCTCAAGAGGCTAATTTTACCAAAAGAATAAAAGTTTACCCGGTAAATAGCCTGAAAGAGCTAGCTGATTATTTGTTGGGAAAAACCAAACTTACCCCTTTAAAAAAAGATCCTTATCAAATCAAAAATCTTCAAAGAAAAAAATCTGCCTACGATTTTTCGTTAATTAAAGGGCAAGCCCACGTAAAACGTGCTTTGGAAATAGCTATTTCCGGAGGTCATAATATTTTACTTTCCGGTCCTCCCGGAAGCGGAAAAACACTCATGGCTAAGTCTCTTCCTTCCATTATGCCTCCATTGGAAATGGAAGAAATTTTTGAAGTAACTAAACTTTATTCCATTTCAGGTAAAACTAACGGTAAAAATCCTTTAATTACCCAAAGACCTTTTCGTGCCCCTCATCATAGTTCCTCAGCTGCTTCTTTGGTGGGCGGAGGAACTTTTCCTCAACCGGGAGAAATATCCTTAGCCAACAGAGGAATTCTCTTTTTAGATGAATTTCCGGAATTTTCCCGAGAAGTAATTGAAAATCTCCGTCAACCGCTTGAAGATGGGGAAATTTCCATTGCTCGCGCTCAAGCTTCTTTAATTTTCCCTGCTCGTTTTATTTTAGTTGCTTCCATGAATCCTTGTCCCTGTGGAAATTTTACTGACCCGGAAAAACAATGTACTTGTTCTCCTCATCAATTAACTCGTTATCGTGCCAAACTTTCCGGTCCCATTATGGATCGTATTGATTTACAAGTGGAAGTTCCTCGTTTAAAATTTAAAAAATTAACTTCCGATGAACCTTCCGAAGCAAGCTCCCTTATTAGAAAAAGAGTTATTCAAGCGAGAAACATTCAACGCAAAAGATTTGAAAAAGAACATTTTTTTACCAATGCGGAAATGGATAATTTGGCTATGAAAAAATATTGCTCTTTGGGAAAAGAAGAAAAAGCTCTTATTCAAACCGCCATTAAAAGAATGAACTTTTCTCCTCGCGGTTATTATCGTTTATTAAAAGTGGCCCGCACCATCGCTGATTTATCCGGCCAAGAAGACATTCAAGCCCCTCATTTAGCAGAAGCCATCCAGTATCGCTTTAAAGAATAATTCACTTACTTTTAAAAAAAATCACCGACTTTAATCGGTGATTTTTTATTTAAAACTATATTCTCTTTTAAATTAATAAATGTAACCCTTAATTCTTCTGGACTTGGCTGAAATGGTTCGGCTACTCACCTTACCAAATCCCTTATAATTCATTTCTCTTATGGTGATATTATTTCCCTTTACTGAAGTAACAATTCCCACATGTCCATACCAACTTTCAGAGGTTACTATAATAGCTCCCTTTTTAGGAGTTTTACCTGTTTTAGCCCCATAGGCTCTGGCATGATAAAGCCAAGTTCCCGCATTTCCTCCCCAGGGTACATATTTTTTTGAAGCCACATACCAAGTACATTGTCCCCAAGGAAATCTATGTCCGCCTCGAGGGTTACGATCAATGATTGATGGTTTTCTTTTTGCTAATCCGTTATTTACCACACTGGAGCTGTAATAATTATGTTTAGGTAAAAGTGAATTAGGGGTGGTGGTTTTAGCCTTCTCTTTAATTACTCCTCCCGGAATAATAATCTCTTCTCCTTTAGTTAAACTACCATCTGCCAATAAATCGTTAAAAGCGATGATTTCCTCTTTTTTTACTTTATACTTTTTAGCGATTTTCTCAATGGTATCTCCTTTTTTAACTTTATGTTTTACTCCGGTAACCGGTAAAATGAATATTTTATCTCCCGGCATAATTTCATTTGGATTACTGATATCATTTGCCCAAAGAATGGTATTAACTGTTACTTTAAAACTTTTAGCTATGGAGCCCACCGAATCTCCCGGCTTAACTTCATAAACCGCCACATCCGATCCGGAAGAAAGCAATGCTTTTGTATCCGGCGCGGTAGCCGTTAATACTTGATACTGCATTTGATTCTCGGCTAACTGTTTTTCATTTAACATTATCGCCTCTTGTCCTTCTTTTTCCGTATTAATACCCCCCGCTACCTCTAAAGAAGCCACGGCTAAATTTTGTGATTGATTTTGCTTAACTTTTTCTCCTTCTATTCTTTTTTGTATTTTCGCTTGATTATTCTCCGTTTCTTTAAAAAAACCGTACAAAAAACCTTTTTTATTTCCTTCCGATCTTGCATTCCCGGCAGTGACTAAAACAGTAATTAAAACCACCACTAACACCGCTGAATGTTTACGAAAAAAATCTAAAAAGATTTGCGTACGATTATTCTTTAAAACGTTTAAAATGTTTCTCTCACTCTTTTTTATCTTCAAGAGTATTCGTTCCCTTATGCTCATAGTTGATAGCATGGAAGCTCTTTTCTTGAGGTCGTTCTCTATTTTAATGGAAATATTTTGACGTTTAATGGGTTTTTTCCTTTACTTAGCCATCTTTTCTATAGAAAACATTAACCTTAATAAGCCAACCTTTTCATCAAAAAAATGACCTTATCCAAATAACTCTATTAAATAACAACACCAGTGTAGTCGGTAATCTATTTTTGTCAATGGGGGCTTTAAAAATGCCTTACTTTAGTGTAAAATAGCCCTAAGAAGATAAATTTAAAAAATGTCAAAAATTCAACAACTCATTACCGATTATCTTGAGTACCTGGAAATAGATTTAGGGAGAAGTGCCAAAACCATTGAAAACTATCAACGTTATCTAAAACGCTTTTTGCTTTGGTCTAAAATTTCAAATCCTCATCAAGTTACTGAAAATTTGGTTCATCAATATCGCGTTCATTTAAATCACCAAACCGGAAAAAATAATCAAACCACCCTTTCTCGCCAAACTCAAAATTATCACATTATCGCCTTACGCGGATTTTTAAAATATCTTGCTAAAAAAAATTTCTCTTCTCTTTCGGCGGAAAAAATTGATTTAGCCAAAACTGAAGACCACGCTGTTGATTTTTTGACTTTTGAGGAAGTTGCTCGTCTCATAGCAACCACTCAAGGTGAAAATTTAATGAACTTACGCAATCAAGCTATTTTAAAATTATTTTTTTCCTCCGGTTTACGAATTTCTGAATTGGTTTCTTTGGACAGAGACAGTATTAATTTAAAAACCGGTGAATTTTCCATCAGAGGAAAAGGAGCTAAACTCCGATTAGCCTTTCTTTCCGATGTAGCTAAAGAAGCCATAGAGCAATATTTAAAAAAAAGAAAAGATGTAGATCCCGCTCTCTTTATTAGAACCGTAAAAAATCCGGAAAAATTTGATAATTTGCGTTTAACCGCCAGAAGTATTCAACGTATGATTAAAAAACAAGCCGTTAAAGCCGGTTTAGTAAAAAAAGTTACTCCTCACATATTACGCCACAGCTTCGCCACTGATTTGTTACAAAATGGTGCGGACATTCGCTCCGTTCAAGCTTTACTGGGACACAGTTCTATCAGCACCACTCAAATTTATACTCACGTGACCAATAAAAACTTAAAAAAAATTCATCGAAAATTCCATGGAAAAAATAAAAATCAAAAGTTTAATTGATTAATTTTTGATAATTTTCTGGACAAAAATTGACAATTTTTGTAAACTGAACATTCGGGTTCGTAGCTCAGGTGGTTAGAGCGCTACGTTGACATCGTAGAGGTCAGAGGTTCAAGTCCCCTCGAACCCACAAATTTATGTTGCTTACCGGTCAATTATGCAAACCTGCTGGAAGGCCCCCGGTTCCTTTGACTGAATATGCACTGAAGCCCCATCATCATCGTCGACTCCGACTTGTGCCAGAGACAGTGCAGGAGGGTGAAATGGTGACAGGCGGAGAGGGGAGGGACGTCAGTGCCTCATCAGGGAAACCTGGGACACTCAGTTGCAGCCCGAGTGGACGGGCTATTTTCAGTCATAATTTCGGTGAAGCCTTAATAGTTCACGTCGCGGACTTAGCTGTTTGAGACCGGTTTGGCCTAGCGGCAAGGCGTTAAGCTGGTGAACAGAGGGACCTTGGTTGGAATCTGCTTTGGCTCTCCTTTCTCTTCACAAGTTGTGGTCTGTGGACACTGTCTTGTGACTTTGT
>CAYMNT010000034.1:0-7736 GCA_964391875.1 uncultured Bdellovibrionales bacterium | reverse complement strand
TTTGAAAGAAATCCTCCGACAAAGAAAACAAAAGGCAAAAGAGAAATTAAAGCAATAATTGATGAATAGGGTGATTTTTTTGACCGAAATAACATAAACCAGCTGAGAGGAAGAGAAAAAATAATCAAAGGGTGGAGTGAGAAAAATAAATTTTGAGCTTGAATGGCTAAAATAAAAAATATTCTTAACCAGGTGGGATAGTGAGAAAGCTGAGGAAAAGACAGACGACCACTGTTTCGGCTTACTTCTAAAATATTATCTAAAGGAAAAAGGGAAGTATTGGTTTGGGCATTAAAAATGGATATTAGCATTAATAAAAAAAGAAATAAAATTATTATTTTAATAATGAAAGAAAAGGAACGAGAGAATTTGTTGACTAATTTTAAAATTAACAAGGGCATTAATATGGTAATTCCAAAAAAAATGAAAGCGGAAAAAAGAGCCAAGAAGATTGTATGATGAGATTGGGCATTCAGGAAAAGATAGGGTTCAATTTTTAATAAGTGTGACAAGACTTTAATCAACGGGAGAAAAACCGGGGAAGCGATTGTTCCGTAAAGGAAATGAGCTGGTTTTTGTAAAACAGCGGGCATCAATAAAATAAAAATACTCCAAGCGGTTAAAGTTAAAGTCAACATTTGACTTAAGTGTTGTCGCCAAAGTTTTTTCCAATTCGGGAGAGAGGAAGATGAATAAAAAAAATGAAGTAAAAAGGCTAAGGCGTAAAATAAAAACAACAAATTGGCGGTATATTTACTTAACAAAGCCAAGCCGGTGAGTATTCCGGTTAGCCAAAGAAATTTTTTCTTTTGAGTGTTGAGCAATGCCAGATAGCTTAATATTCCAGCAGTGCCAAAGCTCCAAAAAAGAGCATCAGGGTTAATAATTTGACTGATACCAATTAAAATTGGATTAAGTCCCAAAAGCAGAGCAAAAAATCCGGTAATTTTTTCACTTTTAGTTATTTGATAAGCCAGATAAATTAGCAAGGGAAGCATTATTAACCCATTAAAAAGCAAAAGAGGGAGACGAAGGGCAAGATTAAGCGATTTTATTTTAGCTGTTTGAAAAATTCTATAGGGATTAACCAAAGCCTTTTTCTTTTGGTCGAAAACTTGATTATTTTTTTCTCGTATTTTATCACGATAATCATCGGTTGGTAGGAGTAATAAACTTGGTCCGTCCAAGAGAGATAAGGTAACTCCCGGTTTATCGTTAATTCTGGTTTTCTTCCATTTATTCTCAGTTATTCCTTCTTTGATTCCATGCCAATATTTTTCAAGGCGATCAAATTTCCAGAAATGTTCATCGGTGGTTTCAAATTTGGTAAGATGATAAAATCCGAAACTCAAAAAAATTATTACGGAGATAATAGGCAAGATAATCAGGAAGAAATAATCTGGTTTATTTTTTTTCATCAGCTTGAATAATTTTAATATAATTTTTTGGGCGATGGTCTATTTGTAATTCCCACCAAGGATGATTAAAAATATTTCCTTGATAATAATAAACAGCGGGGTGATTGGCTAACTTTTCCGTTCCTTTTTTCCATTCAAAGAATCTTTTTCTGGCTACATTACGTCGAGTAACTATAAAAAAATCAGGAGCTGTTTTAGCGCGATTAATTTTTCTATTTTTAAGACAATGCCCAATAAAATAACGACAGAAAGCTCCGCGATCAGACCAAACAATTAAATTTTTCGCTTGGGGCAAAGCATTGAGTTTTTCCGCTACTTCATAAATACCATAGCTCCAAGAATCACTCAAGGTATATTTTTTTGGTAAAAATATATTTTGAAAATTGAAAAAGAATGGTTTAATGGAAAAGAGAATATATGAGTGGTAGGTAATAATCATTAAACTAACCCCGATAACTAAAATTTTCTTAGACCATATTTTTTTTTGGCTTAATGTTCGAACGAGTATATCCAAGGCTATGGCGCTAAATAAAGCAAAAAGCGGATAAAGCAATATTGAATAGCGGACATTGACAAACACCTTAGCTAATAGCCCTCCACCAAAAAAGATAAAAGGGACCAAGGAAATAAAAACTATTTCTGCCGGATAAATAATCTTTTTTGGTTTTAACAGAATAAACAGCCATAAATAAATTAATAAAGAAATCATTAGCACCGGTAAGGAAAAAATAAAATTAAATGATTCAACGGCTATTTGTTTGAAATAAGAGATTAAGAGTGGATCGCCGACAGTAAAATAGAAATTTAATTTTTTAGTGCTACCAATTTTTTCTTTTAAATCATCTAAAGGAATAAAACTTCCTCCCGATAAACTGTTAAAAATAGCGAAGGAAAAGAAGAGAAATAAAAGTAAAACAATAAAACGTATTAACCAGTAACGATAAGGGCGTAATTGTTGACGCAGAAAAAGCATTAAACGATTATTTAAAATCCAACTATCAAAGATTAGTAAAAATAGAGATAATATCAAAGGAAGAATAATTGGTTTTAAGGCGGGGGAGAAATAAGTGCCATAGGCAAAATGTTTGGGCTTTATCCAAGATAAAAAATTTGGAGATTGAATTACTGCAGGAAGAAAAATAGCAAAAACAATCCAAGAAATAAAAGTTATTAAAAGATAATTTTTCAAGAAGCGTTTCCAATATTGTTGATTAATTTTTTTATCATAAATCCAATGAAGAAAAGCTATCAAGGGAAAGAATAAGAATAATAAATTGGCGGTGTATTTACTTAACAAAGCCAAGCCGGTGAGTATTCCGGTTAGCCAAATAAATTTTATTTGTTTGGTTTTCAGTAAAGCGATAAAACTTAGAAGACCTCCGGTGCAGAAGCTCCACAATAAAGCGTCGGGATTAAGAATTTGACTGATGCCAATTATAATAGGATTTAATCCTAAGAATAAAATAAAGAAACCAGTAATTCTTTTATCGCCTAAGGCTTGGTAAGCCAGATAAATTAGCAAGGGAAGCATTATTAACCCATTAAAAAGCAAAAGAGGGAGACGAAGGGCCAAATTTATTTTTTTTGTTTGGTTAACATCGTAAATGCGAAAAAGATTATCATATTTTATCTCTTCTTTTACTAAGTGTTGATGAAGTGGATTTTTAATAAAAAGTAATCCCGGTCCGGAAATTAAAGCCAAGGAAACACCGGGTTTATCATTGATGTAAGTGGCTTGCCAATCGCCAGTTTGGAACCCTTTATTAATTGCTTGCCAATAGAGAGGAATACGAATATTTTTCCAAAGATGTTCATCGCTGGTTTCAAATTTAGTGAGGTGATAAAATCCAAAACTTAAGAAAATAATTATGGCAATAAAAGCGTTTATGGCAAGGTAATGTTTTGTTTTAAGCATAATAATTTATTTATTAATGATGACATTTTTAGCCGGAATAACTTTAATAAATTGAACCTTTGGGCGATGAGTGGAAGAAAAAATAAAACTTGGTTTTAATGATGAATCATATAATCTGTCAACACGAGGAGTATAATCGGGAATTTTCTCCAGGCGTTGCTTAATTAAATTAAAGTAATAATTTTTTCGACTGGAAGAAATAACATAATAATTATATTGAGGAATCTCTGATTTAATTTTATCTAAGCGTCGAGTACTGCGACATTTTCCAATAAAAAATTTACAAATTCCTTTTCGATCACTCCAAATGGAAAGTTCACCGGCTTGAGGTTGTTGGTTAAGCCAAGTGGCTACTTCAAAAGTTCCATCGCCCATATCCTTGGGATTTATGATTTGAGTAGCGGGGAGTAAAGGATTATTAAAAGAAAAATAATTTGGTTTTTGTTTCCAGAGGGCGAAAGATCCGACAATTAAAGTAGTGATGACAAGAATTGAGTAAATTGTCTCAACTCGGTAATTTTTTATGAAATAAATTTGAAAAAAACGTTTCCAACCCAAACTGGCGATAATGAGTATTAAGGGATATAAAATAATCTGGTAACGAACAGTTGAAATTACAGAAGAAAAAAGGGAAGCCAGGTTATAAGAAATTATAAAAGTGATTAAGATGGTAATAAGTTTTTGCTCTTTTTTTGAAAAAAAGTTTTTTCTTTTAAAGGGTAAGTAAAGAAATAATAATCCGATAAAGGGAATGAGATTGATCCCCCAAAATAACGGTAAAAAGGAAGCCAAATAAAGAGCGATCAAAGGGCTTCTTTGATAGGCTGATTTAGGCGAACTTAAAATAGAAAAGAAATCAACAGCAGGAAAGTTAAAATAAATGGCCGTTAATAATAAAACAAAGGTTAAAAAAAATAAAAAATATAAAAATCTTTCCAACCATTCTTTTTTTTGACTTAACAATTTAAAAAAAGAAAAACTCAGTTTATTTTTGAGCATAAAAGTTTCCAACCAAAAGAAAAGGATAAATGCAGGTAGCCACCAACCATAATTGCCAAAAGGTTGACTTTGGATGGTGCCAATAAGCCAACGATCGTGCTTTATCCAAACTCCAGGGAAAAGAATAAAGAAAGTGGCTAAAGCGATAAAAATCCAAGCTAAATAAGCTCGTAAAGATTGTTTTAAAAATAAATTAAATTGGCGACGATTTTTTGTTTTAAAAAAAGCTAAATAAATGATGATTAATAAACCAAAAATTAACAAAAAATTAGCGACATATTTAGTGAGTAGACCCAGGCCTAAAAAAAAGCCACTTAAAATTATTATCCATGGACCATTTTTTAAATTTTTCGGAGGAGTAAAAAAATAATTTAAGTAAATTATTAAAGAAAGAGGTACGAATATCCACAGAAGTGAATCGGGATTGAGAAAGCGAGAAATGCCCAATAATAAAGGAGAAAGACCAATAAAAACAGTAGCCAATAAAGCTTCTTTTTTTGAAATAATTTTTTGAAGAAAAAAATAAAAAAGAGGAATAAATAAAACAGTCAGCACAAATAAAGGCATTCTCATACGATGAAGAAAAGGTAAGAATTTTTGCAAATCCATTTTTCCTTTGCGGAAAGTGGTTGGATTATCATTGTTAATTAAACCAATGCCTGAAATTAAAGCGACGGTTACTCCCGGTTTATCACTGGGACGGGTATTAATAAAATCACCTTCTTTGATATTATTCCAAAATTTTTCAATACGCTGATATAGCCAAAGTGATTCATCACTGTAATAAGCTTTTTCTAAATGAAAAAGACCAAATTCAAAACGAAGGAAGATAGTTAGTAAAATTATGAAAAATATTGTTTTTTTGGAGAAATAAGTTTTATGGATATTTTTTTTAATTGGTCGGTGAAACAAATTAATTTTTGTTTTGGGATGATTAATAATTAAGAGAGAAAAACTGGCATAAATCAATAAACTAAAAAAATAAAAACCGGTTATTAGAGAGAGCCAATAAGGATAAATATTTAAAAAATTAAAATTTAATAGCAACAGAGAAAAGGCGGGTAGAGTATTAATAAAGAAAAGATGAAAGAAAGTTTTCCAAGTAATTTTATTTTGAAATAATTGGATACTTAAAAAAATAAAAAGAAGTAAAGGGATTAAAATGAAAAGTATATAAAGGGGTAAAAGATTATCCAAAAAACGAAAAGGATTAAACAGGTAAGTTTTATGAATTATAACAGTGGCAGTAACCAAAAGAAAAAAGAAGATATAATAAAGTTTCATTGAAATAAATTATAGGTTAAACTTATACACAAACAATAATCAATTGAAATAAGCCCATAAGTCAATTTAAAACATTATAAATATAGCATAAATAAAGATTTAAAGAAATAATGAAAGTAGTTGATGGATGGATAATTTTAGGTAATTTGTGAATGAAATAAATTATATTGCCTTAGCTTAATTTAGATGATATGGTTAACATATAAGATGAATATCTGTCATAGGTATGCTTAAAATTTTTAAAAAAAATAAGTTAATTTTTAGCTTAATAATGATTTTAATATCATTTTTAAGTGGTGTGTTGTATTTTAAAAAATATGACACATCGGATTATGTACACAAAGGATTTTTTCCTCTGCCTAAATTAAAGCCGATATACGAACGAAAAATTATTCCCAATCAAATTTTAAAGATAGGGTTAATTACCGACACTCATGTGCGTCCCAGGCGAGTTAATAGGGAAGACAGGAGAGAAAGCGCTGAACGTCGATTGTCGACAAAAGAGATGAGTGTCTTTAATGAATTTACTGAAAAAATGGGTCAATTTAATCCGACATTAATAATTCACTTGGGAGATGTAATAGAAGGAACTCATGATCCAGTTTTTTTGGGAATGACAGGTCTTCGTTTAGTGAAGAAAGCATTGACAAAAAATAAAGTGCCTATTTATTGGGTATTGGGAAATCATGATCTGCGGAGTGTTAATCGAGATCAATTTAAAAAGGCTTTGGAGATTGATTATTTAAATAAATCTTTTGATTATGGTGATTATCGGTTAATTTTTTTGGATGCTAATTATAAAGGAAGTGGAGGTGAAGAAAAAATTTATTCGGGAATGATTCCAAAGGAAACACTTGATTGGTTGAAAAAAGAATTGACCACCGAAAAACAAACCTTGATTTTTTTACATCAGGCGGTCTTTAAACAACCTTTACCGGCGGAAGGGGGAAGACAAAAGGTTTCCATCGGTAACGTTGAAGAGGTGAGGAAAATATTTGCAAAGTATAGAGTCAAAGCGGTTTTTAATGGTCATATTGAAGTGCGTCATTTTGAAGAGGATAAGGGGGTAAGATACTATTCACTTACCGGAACAAAAAAAAGTAAAACTTACCCGGGCTCTTTTTATGAGTTAACCGTTGATAGAGGAGTGCCACAATTAAAAATGTTTTACACGGATGTATACGGAGGAAAAGAATATCAAGAAGTTAATTTTGAAGACAAAAATACTTTTTTGAAACTTAAAGATTAATTAAAATAATTGTTTTTAATAAAAATTAAATTATGCAAAAAATTATAAGTGAAATAAAAAGTCATCAAAAAATTTATTGGCTATTGTTGGGAATAATATTAATAGCTGGCTTGTTGCGTTTAGGGGGTTTAAGTAACACACCTTTTGTGGCGGATGAATTTTTAGATGTTAATGCCAGTTATGGTTACCATCAAACGGGAGAGTGGCAAGCATGGGATTTTAACCATGAAGTGGTTAGTGTGCGAAAAAATCAAGCCAGTGATAAGCGAGCCTGGATTTATCGTTGGCAGGTGGCGCAAGTATTAAATCATTTTAAGCCAACGGAAAGTTCTTTTCGAATGGTTAGCGGGTGGTGGGGAATTTTAACGGTCCTAATTTTATATTTGGTTACTTGGCGTTTTACGAGAAATCGCTGGATCGCTTTGTTGGCGTCATTTTTTTGGGCGGTTAGTGTTCCGGCTATTGAGCTAAATCGTAAGGTGAGAATGTACAGTATGTTTACGCCGATATTTCTAATATTTTCTTGGAGTTGGTTTGAATTAATTAATCTTAAGAAAGAGAAAATTAAACAAACGCTAAAAAATATAAATAAACTAAAATTAATTTATTTGTTAATAACGATTATTTTCGGAGCTTTGGCCTATCAGTTACATCCCTTGGCCGGTAATATGTTTTTAATTACCGGAGTTTATTTGATAGTAATGATAATTTTAGAATGGAAAGAAGTGGTGGTAAAAAAATATATAATTTATTTTTTATTATTATTAACGGGAGCTTTAATAATTAAATTTTTTAGACCGGTCATTTGGGAACAATTCACCAGCTCTTTAGTATTTTTCGATAATCATTGGAGTTATTTAGGGCATATACT
>CAYMNT010000033.1:0-7875 GCA_964391875.1 uncultured Bdellovibrionales bacterium | reverse complement strand
TCAGTGGTAGAGCAAAGGACTGAAAATCCTTGTGTCGAGAGTTCAATTCTCTCCCCCGGCACAAAATGAAAAGTATTTACCTTAAAAAATTATTGTGGTTAAGAGTTTAATTAACTCACCAGTAAGAACAAAAAGACAAACAATTTGTTAATGCAGGCGGGTGTCGTATAGTGGTTATTACATTAGGTTGCCAATCTAACAACGGCGGTTCGATTCCGCTCACCCGCTCATAAAAAAACCATCTCGTTTAAACGAGATGGTTTTTAAACTGCAAAATTTGATTATTTATTTTTATTAACGGATTTATTTTTTAAATGATAAACTCCTCTTATCAAATTCCAACGTACTTTAAATAAATCACGAATGGTGGTAACATATCCATCAAAAATTCCCACCAAACTCATATTGCTATCATGCCATTCCACCGGAAATTCCATTATTTTATAGCCCAATTTTTTGCCCACCATTAAAGCTTCAAAATCAATCCCCCAACGATTAACTGTTAAGCGAGGAAAAATATCTTTGGCCGCTTCAGCCGTGAATACTTTAAAACCACACTGGGTATCTTCAATTCCCCAAAGACCGGTCAATGCTTGAATAAGTTTATTCCCTAAATCACCCAACAATTCTTTCCATCTTGGCTGATGTTTTTTAATATTTGTTTTTTCCATATCCCTAGAGCCAATGGCAATATCCGCTCCGGCCTCAAATTTTTTAATAGCTCGATCAAGCATATGGATTGGCGTTGCTCCGTCCATATCAGTCCAAAGAACAAAACTACCTTTGGCTTGAGCAAACCCCTCTCTAATACTGAAACCTTTCCCTTTATTTTTTTTCCGATTAATAATTTTAATCGTAGGATATAGTTTAGCTTGTGATTTTACCAACTCGGGAGTTTTATCCGTTGGTCCGTCTAAGGCAACGATAATTTCATGACTCTTCTTTGATTGTTTGAAATATTTATCTATCGCCTGAAAATGTTTCCGCATATAATCTGCCCTCTTTTCCTCGTTGTAAGTGGGGATGACTATGGAAAAATCAATTTTTTCATTTGCTGACATTTTTTATTTATTTTAATGATTGGTATTTATTATAACCCTCGTAAGATAAACCGTATTTTATCAAAATTATTTTTCTTTGTCCAACCAGGCTTGAAGAATTATTCGAGCTGATTCAACATTATCTTGTTTGGAAATATTTTTAACTATTTTTTGAATTAAATTACCTTGAGCCAATTTAGTGGAAAAAGCTTCCTCCTCCCCAAAAACATTAAAACCTTTTTCTTCCAAGACTTGTTTAAATTTTAAAATATCTTTTTGGTTGCTTTTAAATATTTTTTGGCGAGAAACTCCTAAAACAATATCTTTGATGTTAAATTTATTTTTTAAAATATTAATTTCACTCAATCTATTTTTGTCATTAATTTCTTTCAATCCGGTGGCAATTTTGGTTTCATTGTCAGCTATTGCCAAACCAATTTTTTTCTTACCCCAATCTATACCTAAAATATATTTTTCTTCTTGCTCATTTTCTTCCTTTAACTCTGTTAAAATTCTATTACCCCCCTCGGTCACCACAATCGTATGTTCAAAATGAGCTGATAATTTATTATCTTTTGTTTTAAAAACAAAACCGTTTTTTGCCAATTTTATTTCATCGTTTCCTTCATTTAACATTGGTTCAAGAGCTAAAACCATTCCCTCTTTAAATTCTAATCCCTCACCGGACTTACCATAATTGGGAATTTGAGGAGCTTCATGCACCGCATGCCCCACCCCGTGGCCCACTAAATTTTTTACCGTGGTAAAACCTTGACTTTTAGCATATTGATCTACCGTTGATCCATAATCACCTAACCTCGCACCGGGACGAATTTTTGCCAATCCCTTTTTTAAAGAATTCCGTGTAGCCTCCATTAATTTTTGAGCTGTTTCACTTATTTCTCCCACCGGTACGGTGATGGCAGCATCCGTATAAAGATTTTGATATTTTACCCCCAAATCTAATTTTACCAAATCTCCCTTCTGAATAATTTTATCTTCCGTAGGAAAACCATGTACAATTTCATTATTGATGGAAACACACAAACTTCCCGGAAATCCATCATAACCCAAAAAAGCCGGTTCCCCTCCCGCTTGTCGAATCATTCCTTCTGCCAACTCATCCAATTGTTTAGCTGTTATTTTTTCAGTTACCCCCTTTTCCGCCATTTTTTTTACCGCCTTTAAAGTGGTAGCTAGAATTTTTCCACCTTTTTCCAAAAGGGCAACTTCTCGTTCATTTTTAAGAGTAATTTTTCCCATAATATTTTTCCCGGTTTAAATAATCATCTCAATAGATAATTTTAACACTACTTAATTCTATGCTAACTCTAAAAAGACAACTCTGCAACTATTTTTTTTAATCATCTTAAAAAAATACTCATTTTATGGATTGTTAATTAGATAAATAATTTATTTTTTTATTTAAATTATCTTGACATTTAAGCTTATTTTAGTTACACTTGACTTGAAATTATTCATAAAGTCCAATGATTCAGTCACTTTGGGTTAAAAAAATTTCAAAGATAACTGACTCAAGTACCACCTTTCTTGGTGGATTTTGACTTGTAAGAATTTAATTTTATTAAAAATTTAACTTAATCATAATGATTTACGAAATTAATTTTCTGGTGCTTCAATCCAAAACAGAGGAATTGCCAGCCGTTAGAAAAAAGGTTAAACTTATTTTAGAAAAAATACCCGCTAAAATTGTTGATCAATTGGAGTATCAAAAAAGAAAACTGGCTTATACTATTCAACATCAAAATTATGGATTTTATACCGTTTTCCGTTTTGAACTCGATGGAGAAGAAACTCCCAATGCCCTCGAGGAATTAAAAAATAAGCTTAATTTAGAAAATGATGTGGCTCGTTATTTAATTATTCGCGCTGATAATCTCCCCTCTCTCCGGCAAGCAACAGCAGAGTCGACAGAAGATAAAACAACCAAAGAACCGGCCTCCCCTTCCTCCCGACAAGAAAAAACTTTAACTGAAAAGAAAAAGTCAACGGAAAACTCTGAGGAAAAAATTAAGAAAGAAGATTTAGCGGAAAAAATAATAGAGGAAAAGAAAAAATTATCAGCTAAACCGGAAGAAACTGACGCTTCATCGCTGAGTGATTTGGATAAAAAGCTTGATGAAATCCTTGAGGCATAAGCTACTTGTTTTAACTAATTATTTAATAAAATATTATGGATTTAAACAAAGTTATGTTCATCGGCAACATTGTTAGTGATCCGGAAACTCGTGCCACCAATAGCGGTCAAAATGTTACCAGTTTTCGAATAGCTACCAATCGTCGTTGGAAAAATAAAGAAACCGGAGAGTTACAGGAAGATGCTCAATTTCATAATTTAGTTACCTGGGGGAGATTAGCAGACATTGCTTCTCAGTATTTAAGTAAAGGAGCTAAAGTTTATGTGGAAGGGCGACTTAATCACCGAAACTGGGAAGATAAACAGGGGCAAAAAAAATACTGGACGGAAGTGGTGGTGGAAAACCTGATTATGTTAGATAAAAAAGGAATAAATAATGGTCCGGCTGACAATGGTGCTCCGGTAAATAGTAATCAAGCTCCGGACAATAAAGCTTCCGTTCCCACTCCGGAAGAAATTCCCACCATCGATGTAGACGCCGATAAAGAAGAAGTTAAAATAGAGGACATTCCTTTTTAACCCAGTCAACCTAATTGAATTAATTTTAAATTTACCTTAAATTTTGAAAAGTTATGATGAAACAACCTACTAAAAAAAGTTGCTATCTATGTGCCAATCAATTAAAAGAAATTGATTACAAAAATATTATTCTCCTTAATCGTTTTACCAATACCGTGGGAAAAATTATTCCCAGAAAAAAAACCGGTACTTGCAGTAAACACCAAAGGAGTTTGGCTCGCTCCATTAAACGAGCTCGCATTATTGGATTACTGCCTTTTGTTGCTAGATAATTAAATAAAAATAAAAAAACCTGATTATGCTTTCCTTAACCGATTTAAAAGTTGGGAAAAAAATAATTCTCAATAATGACCCTTGGTTAATTCTTTTTTCTCAACACTCAAAAATGGGACGAGCCGGTGCAGTGCTCAGAACTCGTTTAAAAAATCTTAAAAGCGGAGCGATTACCAACAAAACCTTTCAAGGTAATGAACAATTCACTCCGGCGGAAATAATAGAACAAGAAGCGCAATATCTCTATGCCGATGATCAATCTTTTTACTTTATGAATACTCAAACCTTTGATCAATTTGAATTACCTAAAAAAGTATTGGGCGATTCAATCAACTTTCTTAAGGAAGGTTTATTGGTAAAAATATTTTATTTCAACAATCAACCGATTAACTTGGAATTACCGATAAAAATGGAATTGGAAGTGACCGAAGCTCCTCCGGCAATTCGAGGTAACACCGCCGATGGTGGATCAAAACAAGTAACCTTGGAAACCGGACTTAAAATAAATACTCCGCTCTTTATTAAAACCGGAGATAAAGTAGTGGTCAACACTCAAAACAATCAATATTCCGGTAAAACCAAATAGCTCCCTACCCATTAACTATTAATTTTTTATATGTCAGTAAAAAACAAAAATAAAAGTTTTTTTTATTCTCTTTTTGCTCAAAAAAAACGCTCTCAAAAAATACTTATTATTGCCCTCTTGTTGGTTGGAGTATTTATCATTTATCAAGCAATTCAATTATATATTACCCGCGTAATTGAAATCCCCCGAGAAGGACTTGTTGTGGTGAATAAAAATATATCAAATAAAACCTATCAAAATGGTTCGGTCCAGCATCCTTTTGACCGCCTGGCTAAAGCCATTACTTTTATTGAAAAACATCCTGAATTTCATATCATTTCTCTAGGTCCCGGGACTTACCAAGGACCCATAACTTTACCGGCTAAAACCAGTCTTATTGGAGCGGGAGAAAATACTGTAATTGAAATCCCTGCTACCTCAAGCAAAGAAGGAACCGTAATTACCACTGAAGAGAATAATTTAATCGCTCATTTAAAAATTACCGGCGGAGGCTATGGTTTAGTTATTCAAAAAGACGCCGGTAAAACAGTTCTATTTGATATTACTATTACCAAGGCACATAAATGGGGCTTACTCAATCAAGCGGATTCCCAAGCAAACATACCCCAAGTATTTTTACTCCACTCAAGTATTGTAGATAATAAAGACCAGGGGCTCTATCTTCAAGAAGGAGTTTTCTATATTGATGATACGGAAATTGCCCGTAATGGCGAAGAAGGATTGGATCTTCATCGAGGGACCAAAACTACCGTAAAAAATTCCAACATTATCGCTAACGGTGAAGGAGGTATTGAATTTGATTTAAAAGACGGAGAACTGTTAATTGAAAACTCTATTATTGAAAAAAATGGCTCCAGTGGAGTCAATCTTCAATCTAGTGGAAAACATTTTAAAGTATTACTTAAAAATAATCTTATCAAGGAAAACCACAAATTCGGTGTTCGTTGTTCTATTCATAGTGGTTTTAAGCGAGGTTATTTTGTTAAACATATCACAGTGGAAAATAATAATATTATTGTGCAAAATCCTTCCGGAAACATTTCCCCCATTTGCCGTCGCTAGTCTCAATTTAACTAACCGCTAACCGGACCTCCCATTTATCAGGATTATTTTTGTGTTACAATAGGTGAGTTATCTTTCTTATTTTTAAATGAATCTAAAAATCACCGAACCAACAAATCACTCCTCCGCTAAAACCTTTTCTTGGAAAAGAAATCTTCTGAGGATTTTTGTTCTTTTATGTTTTTTTGTTGTCGCTTATCTTGTTTTTTTTGTTTTAATACTCAACCGTTTTCAGCACAAAATTTTTGTTGATAACACCCCTCAAGCTTCCCTCAAGAAAACAACCAACCTTTTACAAAAAACACAGTCTTTTATCCAACCGGAAAAAATTCAACTGAAAGGGATGAAACGAAAGAGAATAAACATCCTCTTGTTGGGCGTGGGAGGAGAAGGTCACTCCGGCGCCTATTTGACTGACACTATTATTCTGGCCTCCATTGATCCCACTAATTATCGCTCCGCCATGTTGTCTTTACCTCGCGATCTTTATGTCCAACTTCCCGATTCAAAAAAACATACTAAAATAAATGCTCTTTATACTTATTTTTCTCACAATCAATCTCTTCCCCCTTCTCAGGCGATGGAAAAAACCAAAGAAGTCATCACTGACATCACTCATCAACCCATTGATTATTATGTTATGCTTGATTTTTCCGGCTTCAAAGAAATTGTTAACCAATTAGGCGGGATTGACTTGGAGGTTAAAAAAGACATTTATGATAAACGCTATCCCGGTCCCAATTACTCCTATGAAACTTTTCAAATTAAAAAAGGTTTTCATCACTTAGACGCGGAAACAGCTTTAAAATATGCTCGTGTCCGCCATACCGCCGATGGTGATTTTGGACGAGCCGCTCGCCAACAACAAGTGCTTCAAGCGATGAAAAAGAAAATTTTTTCTTTTAAATTTTTAGCTAATCCATTAAAAATATCTTCTTTTTTAACTACCTTGGGAGAACATTTAAAAACTGATATTAGTTTGAGCGAAATTCCAGCTTTCCTCTCTTTAACAAAAAAAATAAATATCCATCAAACCGTTAATCAAGTAATCGACGCCTGGAGTTCCGACGCGTTATTGGCTTCTTCTCATGTTAAACTGGGAAGAGTTTGGGCTTACATTCTCCTTCCTCGCGCTAAAAATTATTCTCAAATTCAAGACTTGGCGGAAAATATTTTTCAACAAGATATTTTAAAAAGGAAAAAAGAAGCCATCAAGAAAGAACTGGCTCGAGTACTTTTAATTACCTCTCAAACACAACAATTTTCTCATCTAAAAAAATCTTTTGAAGGTCTTGGTTATAAAATTAAACTTCAAACTGATTATCCTTCATTGGAATGTCAAAATCGAGATCGAGTTATCAGTTTTTCCACTCCGCCTAAATTATTTACTTTAAATGATTTAGCTGATAAACTGGCGACCACCGTTGAATATCAACCTTTTACGCTCAAAGACAATACCTATGATGTTTTGGTTTGTCTTTCAGATAAAAGTGTCCGTTATTTTGAAAAACAAAATAAAGATAAGCAAAATGAAAAATATCTGGAAAATAGTATTCTTACCAAAGACGGTGATGTTTTGGTGGGAGAATAAATTTTCTTTTTAAGTTAAGCAATTTGTAAACACTTCCAATCGGAAAAAACCCAATCTCTACGAAAGATTTCCTAAAAATTGAATCTCAACAAACAGCTTTCGGTATTTTTTAAAAGGCTATTTAAACTAACATATTATTATACAAAACTATGAAAAAAAAATTAATTATTGGCTTAGGTAATCCCGGTAAAAAATATGAGTTAACCAGACACAATGTCGGCTTTCAGTTGATTGATCGTTTCGCTTCTTCTCTTGAGCCCCACTCCTCTCTTGTTGTCAGTAAAAAACATCACTGTCAAATAAGTGAAATAAATTTAGTTGAGCAGACTCCTCCTGAAAAAATCTTCCTGGCTAAACCGCAAACTTTTATTAATCGCTCCGGCCAAGCCGTTAAGACACTCCGTGATTATTATAAGATTCCTCTGAAAAATATCTTGGTTTTGCATGATGACTATGACTTGCCTTTGGGTAAAATACGTTTTAGTCGCAACGCTTCCGCCGGTGGGCATAACGGTATTAAATCCATTATTCAGTCACTCCACAGTAAAAATTTTATTCGTTTAAGAGTTGGCATTAAATCCAACAACCTCCCTTTGGCTAAAACACCCTTGGATACTTTTGTTTTGGCTAAGTTTTCCCAAAAAGA
>CAYMNT010000032.1:0-7974 GCA_964391875.1 uncultured Bdellovibrionales bacterium | reverse complement strand
AACATCATTAGATATCCTTTGTTTACCCAGTTTTTTAAATTAATTAGCATGGTGGCATTAAACTTGTCACCCATAATAACTTTGAGCTCTTTTGTCTCAAAGTAAGGTAAATCTTGAATTATTTCTTTAAATTTAATAAAATTCATTTTTGCTAAGATTAAGTCGTTTCCTTTATTAATAGAAAACTATCAATAAAAGAATTGTATACCAGAACCTATTTTTTGTCAAGAAACACATCAAATTACCCAGATTTAAGAATAGAAGCCCCCCCTTTTTTTTTCTAATTCTACAGCAAAAACCTCATTGGAGTAGAATATTTTTACCGTCTGTTGTTTAATTTATCTTCAATTATAGGCATACCTTAAACTTAATGTTCTAAGATGTGTACAGCTTGGAAAAACATTTTAAAATGTATTTTATTACATTTTACTAATTAACTTTATTTATTTATAAATTATTTTATTAATTAATAATTTTTTTTAGATTTTTAATCTGTTAAATTATTTTTCTATTTATTTGGTAAAAATAATACCGAAATAACTTGTAGTTTTATTGTATGGATCGTTAAGCAATCTTCCTGAATTGGTATTGTATAACAATTTTAATTTATAATCACCCCTTACGTTCATAATTTTTAACAAAATAACAATTGCCTCTGGAGAGTCAAGATAATCACTATTCATCTCTAAAATATTTTCATATTCTCTGTTTTGCATAGCCTTTAATGTTTTTTTGTCATGCTCTTCCGCCTGAGAACTGTTCAAATAATGCGAAAAATCAACCGATGACACCACTACCGTATCTTTATCTATTAGCTTATTTAGTGTCTGAGAAAAATCCATCAACTCTTTTTCCGTTAAGCTTTGTTTTAAAATTAGAGGTACAATTTTTACTTCTTGATTATAGTAAGCAATAAAAGGAACCAGACCGCCCACAGCGTGTTCATTATCTAAAACAATGTCATCTATTCCCAAGTAATCTTTATTTAATAATTCACTCATTTTTTTTCGATCAATCTGAATATCACCATAGGGCGTAACCCAAGGAAGCGCACTGGTCAATATCGGTTGATAGCCGGCATTGTGATGATTAGGAGTAAGTAAAATAATGGTTTTGGTTCCCTGTCTTATAATTCTTTGAAAAATATCAGCGATTATAAAACTGGGTATTAAGTGATGAGGCAAAATAGCTCCATAAATCTTATCTTTTTGATAATTAATTTGATTAGCCATGGTCACCCCTTTTTTAAAAAGATACTCATCAAAAAATTTATCGGCCTGATGATTCGCTAATCCACTCATCATGGCTGATTTTACTTTTGGTGAATTATTTTCCTGCGTTTTATTGTTTTTAAGTGCCGTTAAATTACTCCTTGAAAAAATGGTAGTCTTTAAATTTACATTTTTTTGATATTGTAAAACACTAAAAAACAATATGGTTAACCATATTAAATAAATTATCCTGGTTTTCTTTAGTTGACTATTATTGTTTTTATTTGGCATATTTCCTATAAATTAAAACCGCTCCCAAAGCTATTACTATAAATATACCGGAAAAACTTAACAGTTTAATCAAGGCAGTGTTTATTTTATCGGAAAATATTTTCTTTAAATAACCTCCTTTTTCCGTAATTTTTTCTGTTTTATAATCATACTTTTTCTTTTCAATTTTCATAATTCTAGAACCGGAATGAGCATATATCTCCGGACGATACATTAACATCGCCTGAGAAGGAGGGACCTGATACTCCCCTGCACTGGCAACATAAGCCCGATAGCTATAGTGCTGATCACCCGCTTCATCGATATAATTATCCGTTATAATCACACCATTTTTTGTATACTCTCTATTAGTATCCCATTTATTTCTAGTCCTATCATAATCAGTGGCATTATTTAAATGTTCATTAAGAGGCACTAAGCCCGACGGCAATTGATCTTCAAGCATAAAATATCTATCTTCTTTGTGTAAACCTTTAATGGTAAATTTAACCATCACTTCATCTCCGGTTTTAAGTGGTCCTCCTTCTCCATTTATTTTTTCATATTTACGTTCCAAAGAAATTGTTCTTGAAACCGGATCAACTTCAGTACTGGTATGATATTGTTTTGTTAATAAAGTTGAATAAAGATAATTATTTGGCTTATTGGTTTTTAGGGAAATAACTGTGCAATTTTTTTTGATTTTATTAATCGGAATATCCAATGACACTAAAGTATTTTCCCGATTAAAAACTTTTGTATCAAATAATTTCCCATCCACAAAAATTTTAGTTGTGTATTCTTCTTCTTGGTCTAAACTTTCTTGTTTATTGAAGATCGCAAAACTCTCCAAAATTTGAGCCGTCGCAAAAGTATTAGACCAATATTCTTTTTTTCTGGTTGTTAAAAAATATTGCAGAATAGGCACCGCTTTATTTTTATCAACACCCGCCAAAAGTAAAGCCTTTAAAGCAATTCCGGTAGAAGCATCAATGGTTCCAAAACGATTTTTATCTCCCCCGGGCCAATAAGCCGTATTTCCATGATGTTCCATCTTAGCAAGTAAGGTTTCATAACCATTGGTGCTTTGATTGGTAAAACCATTACGCACATTGGCAATAAGTGCCATGGCAATAAGATCAGTGTCATCTTCTTTTTTTGTTTTCAACTCTTCTTTATCGTTTTTCCTGCCAAAAAGCGCTCGCCCATAAGTTACCAAAATTTTATCCGTTCTGTTTTGTTTTTGATATTTTTGATTTTCAAAATAAGCTTTGGCTCTACTCAGCATTTCCTCATCAACTGAATTACCTAATTTTTTTGCTCTCAATAAATATTCCGTGACATAGGTTGATAAAAATAAATTTGATTCACCTCCCCACCAACTCCAACCACCATCTTTGCTTTGTTTGTTAGCTAAACGCCTTACTCCTTCATCAATCATTTTATCCACCTCTTTTCCTTCTAACGCTTTAGCGAAAAATTGAGGCTGTTCTTTGGCAATAATAATCGGCATAAAAGCGCTAACTGTTTGTTCCATACAACCATAGGGATAATGGATTAAATATTTCATTGCACTACTTAAAGAACTTATCGAGGTGGAAGCTAGAGTTAATTTAACCACTGTCCTATTATTGAAAGCATCTGGATTGATTGTTATATTATATTCTTTATCACCAATTCCCACGGAAGAATCAGTCTCCCAAAAACCAAATTCCTCTACCGGAATTTCTTTGTAAATCGTATCACTGTTTTTTTTATTATGTTTATCCGCCAAACGAAAAGTAAAAGCTACTGTTTTTTTGTTTTTAATTTCTGAAACTTCCCAACTAATCACCCTAAATTCTCCGGCAGGAATTTTTATTTGTTGCTTAGCATCTTTCACCACTCCATTTTTAACTTTTAGCAATGCCACAAAAGTTTGTGTTTTGTTTAAATTATTGTGAGCATAGGCACTAACAAAAATTTTATCCCCCGCTCTTATTATATTAGGTAATTGAGGTCTGATAATAACCGGCTTATTTACTAAAATTTCCGCTTCACCGTTACCCACAATGGTTTTCTTAGTCGCTCCCACTGCTGTCAAAACCCAAGTGGTTAAATCATCCGGCAAAGTAAATTTAACTGTTGCTTTTCCATTTTTGTCTGTTTGAATATGGGGATTCCAATAGGCCACATCTTTAAAAATTGCCCTAAAATCCGCTCCCCCTTTTCCGTTATGTACCAAATATCCATCGGCAATAAAAGTATGACGATCTTTAATAATTAGATTATACACACGCTCTCTGTTTTTTATCCATTTAATTTCATTCACCTTGATCTTTTTTTTGTCTACTCCGTATAATTCATCTCCAATTTTTATTTTATCCGCTCTTTGCCAAGTACCATTTACTAAAAGTAGATGATTTCCCGTTACTCGGATGGCTTTATTAATCAAAAAATGACCAACCGCAATGGTTTGATGAATATTTTTAACCTGAGCGGAAACTAATTTATTTAAATCATTGTCAAAAGTTAGAATATTTTCTCCTCTTTTTATATCTTCTATGTTTTTATTCTTTCCATTTTTCATCAATACTTTTGTTCCGGCAGAAAAACAACCGCCTTGTTCAGACAAATCAATTGTAATGCCTCGTAAGGAATGAGTAGTATTGGTATAACCAAAACGATTTTGCCAATAAGCTTTATGTACATCTAAATTGGCTTGCGAAGCCAATTCAAATAAAGCTTTATCTACCGCCCAAAGAGCAACATCTGCTTCCTGTGGTTTACCAAAATAATCAGTTGTTTTTAATTCCACCTTCACTTCCGCTCCCGGTTCATAAGTATTTTTATCCGTCTCTATTTCAATGTTTAATTTTTTAGATGAATTGTTAATCTCTATTTCTTTATGGTCCGTATTTAATTTTCCATCGGCAAAACTATTTACAGAAACACCTATCTTTGGCAAATCTTCATCTTTTAAATCAAGTTTGATTGTTTCAGTGATATTGTCTAAATGCACAACAAAAAAACGATGCACAAAATCACGCTCCACCGTCAACAAAACATCTTTATTGCCGGTTTTGCTTGAAATGGTTAACGTGGCTTGTTCTTGAGGGTTATACTTCTTCTTATCTAACTGCAAAGAAATATCACTTTTTTTCTCCGGGATATAATAATTACTGTCACTTATGTAAACATCAAAATCTTTTTTTATCCAATTCCCCAACCTATCATTCCCCTCTAAAGTGAGCTTATAGGACCCGGCAAGCTTAGGAGTAAATACTAAAGAGGCTATTCCTTTTGCATTAGTGGTTATTCTTTCGGGCAAAATAACCTCCTCTTCTCGCCGTTCATATTTTCTATAACGCTCATTGGGATTTTTTAATTCCCACCAAATTCTTTTCCCATGCAATTTTAATGGTACTTTTTTTATCTTAGCATCAGCTTTATTTTTTTTCAGAACAAAATCAATTTTGGTTTTTTTATTGACGGAGAATAAATATTGGTAATTATTGCGATAGATTTGATAATTACCGGCATAAACAAGAAAACTCATTTTATCAACGGAAGCCTTACCTCCTTGAACAAGTTTTACTTCCAGGTTGTAAACCTGTGACACCCCCTCTTTTCCTGTCGTAGGAATAACAATTTCACCATTGCCATCGGCATCCAGAATAATTGTATCTTCCACTATTTTCTTTCCTCCCATTTCATAATTATAATTATGAAATTCATCAGTTGTATCTCCTTGATAAATAGTTTCCCAAAAATTAGTGCTCCTTACCGTATAACGAACCTTCACCTTAGCCAATGGTCCTCCCGAAAAATAGCTTCCTTTAATTTTGGTTACTATTTTCTCCCCCGCAACATATTCACGTTTTTCCGGAGAAATTATAGCTAAGTTATATTCCGGTTTTTGATAATATTCAATTTGTATTGGTAGACTATATTGATTATCATTCCACCAATAATAATCTTCTTTGCCCTCTCTTTCCTCATCAACAATCTCTAAACGATATTCTTTTTGACCTGTAACCATATCGGCGGGTAACTGTAATTCTCCGGAAATTGTTCCTTGGGAATCAATCGTATATTTATGTGCCACAATAATTTTTTTATCCTTTCCCCAACCGGATACAATCCTCGCCTGCCAGGCTCCTTGTAATATTTTATATTGAAAATCATCATCTTCACGAGAAATCACTTTAAAATAAACTTTTTCTCCCGGTTTATATAATGGCTTATCGGTAAATATAAAATTCTTCTTTTTTATTTCTTGACCAGGATAATTATTTTCATCGCTATGATAATTTGCATTGAGCGTTTTTAAATTAATTGGAATTAAAGCTTTATTGTCAGCTTGACCAACAACCATTACATCGTATTCCGCCGATGTATCAGTATGAGCAATTCCTTGCTGAGAAGTCTTAGTATAGATTTTAACTTCTTTATCTCCTCGTAATGAATAAATGGTAACCGGAATATTTTCTTCACCTAATTGAGTTTTAAAATTTTGCACCCAAACCAATAAACCTTTTTGCTCCTCTTTAACGATTGCTCCGTATTCCGAACGAACAGCATAAACAAAAACTTCTTTGCTCCCCGTCTTTGCTCGTATCAACCAAACTCCGGTTTCATCACCTACCGGTATGGAAAACTTATCTTTTAAATATACTTGTTTAGTTATTATTAATTCTTTATTTTCCAAGGAGATTGAACTGTTTTTTTGATGACCTTTTTCATCATAAACTAAATAATCCAACACATCATTCATTCCCGCTTTATAAACATCAACCGTTATTTTATCTAGAATATTTAATCCGTTAATTTCAAAGGTCATCTCCTCCCCCAGGGAAAATGACTGGATGCCTCCTTTTCCGGAATACTGATTTCCTCCGGTCACCTTTTCAAAATATAACATCTGTTCATTACTCTTCCCCTGTACAATAAAAACACAGCCAAATAAAAACCATCCGGCAATTATGGAAAGCAATATTTTTTTCATATTTTTATTTTATTTGTTTTAACTAACTTATCTTTAATTTTATTATACACTATTTTTATTCGCTTTAAAAACTTAGCTCCTTCAATAAATTAATTTATTTTACTTTTCTTTGCCACAATCTCTTAATACGCCATCTTTAAATGAATATCGCACTTTACCAAATGCTTCAATTGGAATTTTATCTTTCTTTAAAATAACGCACCAGGCTTGTTTTCTATTCTCCTCTAACAATTTATCATCCAGAAAAGTGGTTCTTTCCGCTTTAATGCCAAGGGGTAAATAAAATAATAAAGTATTTGTTCGATAATATTCACTTTTTGTCATAAAAATATACTTTATCTTTTTAGCCCCGCTAAAATTTGTCGCCCAATGACCCATTTTTTTAATTTCCGGACTTTTATCAGGATAAAATGGAATAAAAATATTCATCCCGATTAATAAACTTAAGGTGATAATTTTTATAAATTTTTGATATTTTTTCCACTTAAATATCCCAAAAAATAAAAATGTTCCTCCTCCAACTATCATTAAATAAATGAGCATCTTCGGTTTTAAAGAAAATAAATGTTCCAATGCTCGAGGAATTAAAATGTTTGAATTACCATAATCCGATGCTTGTAAAATAAAAAAAGGTAAAAAATTAAGCCAAACAATAAACCCTAAAATTACCAGTTCCTTAGCTTTACCACTAAATACTCCTTCAATTAATCCTCCTAAAATAATTGCCTCTAACGGTATAACCGGTAAAAGATAATGCGGGATAACTGTTTTAGCCAAAGAAAACAACCCCACTATGAATACTAGATTAGTTAAAAGAAAAATAAATTCTTTTTTGTATATTGCTACTGTTTTTTTCTTTGTTATCATTAAAAGTCCGATAAAAACAATGGGCCAAATCCCCAATCTATTTTTGATTACCTCCCCATAATTATTATACGGTGAGATAACAATATTTGCTTTAACTCTTGCAATAACGTGATAACCGATATATTCTCGCCAAAATTCCATCCCATATTTTAAGGACATAAAAATATGCCATGGAGCGACAATTAAAAACAACCACAACAAGCCATACAAAATTTCTTTTTTGTTTTTTAATACTTTTTTTCTAAAATTTTTAACCAGGAAAAAAAGTCCCATAAAACTAAAAAGAGGGATGAAACCAATCACACTTTTAGTCATAATCGCTAAGCCTACGAGCGTAAAAAATATCTTCCAATGAGTTTTTTCGTATTTCCAATTTTTATATAAAATAAATAAAGCCCAAATAATGAAAAAAGTTACCGTGGTGTCCATCATGGCCATACGCATATTATTCACGAACAAAGGAGTGGAAAGCACGATTAAACCGGAAATAAAAGCCCCTCGTTTACTTTTAAAAATATCCCAAGAAAAAAAATAAACTGTCATAGCTGTTAAAACACCAAAAAATCCGGAAAAAAATCTCAGTGCTATTTCTTTATAATCCCCCAAAGAAACCGCTATCATTTGTAGCCAAATAAAAAG